>CAJXDV010000069.1 GCA_913052435.1 uncultured Pelagibacteraceae bacterium | reverse complement strand
ATTTTTTTTCATTTTTAGATCTATAAAGGATGCATATCAAAAAATCTAGAATTTTAGTGCGGCCAGAGAGATAAACCTTGCGCCTTTGCATTGATTAAAGTTGTTGATCCGGACTTAAAAGATTTTGTAAAAACGGCACTTGATTGTGGCAAATCAAAAATTAAAATACATAAACCTGAATGGATTTAAATTTTAGAAATCCACTCTTCCTTTTTTTTCTCGTCTAGAAATGATGATTTAAAAGAATTAATAAGAAGTGTTTTTATCTCTTCTTGGGAGAGATTCAATGCTGTCTGTGTTTCAATTAAATTTTTATTTAAATAGCCACCAAAGTATGCAGGATCGTCTGAATTAACCATTGTCATTAATTTTTTATCTAACATTTTTTTTAAATTATGATCTTTCAATTTATCAAAAACTCTTAATTTTATGTTTGAAAGAGGACAAACTGTTAAGGGAATTTGATTTTTAGATAATTCTTCAACTAATTTTTCATCTTTTAAGCATTGAACACCGTGGTCAATTCTTTTTACATTAAGAAGATTTAATGCTTCCCATATATATTCAGGCGGTCCCTCTTCGCCTGCATGGGCAACGGTTATAAAGTTATTTTCAATTGCTTTTTTAAATAATTTTTTAAATTTACTTGGAGGATGACCTAATTCAGAAGAGTCTAATCCAACTCCACAAATTTTATCTTTGTGTTTAAGAGCCTTTTCTAAGATTTTGAATCCTGAAGATTCATCTAAATGCCTGAGAAAACACATTATAATTTTAGAACTCAAACCAAAATCCTTTTTCGCTTTTTGTAAAGCTTTATAAATTCCATTTATTACAAAATCAAAATCAATTCCTCTATCTGTGTGCGTTTGAGGATCAAAAAAAATTTCAGTATGAACTATATTTTCTTCTTTGCATTTTAATGCATAAGCCCATGTTAAATCAAAAAAATCTTGTTCATTTATTAAAACTTTTGCACTTTCGTAATATATTTTTAAAAAAGACTCTAAATTATTAAAGTTATATGCTTTTTTAACATCATCAATATTTTTAAATGGAATTTGAATATTATTTCTTTTAGCTAGTTTAAACATTTGCTCTGGTTCAAGAGATCCCTCTATATGCAAATGCAATTCTGCCTTGGGTGATTTTTTTATAAATTCTAATATGCTCATTAAATAATATAGTTTTCTATTTATTATTTTTGTGTAAGCTATTATATAAAAGTCAAAATAATATGTTATATTGATTTATGAATAAGCAAGAAAAACAACAAATACGTTTAAAAGTATGGGAAAAGCTTAAAAATGTTGCCTTGCCAGACTCTAGATTTCATCTAAATTTTGAAGAATACATTCCAGATTTTGAAGATAGCTTAAAGGCCTGTGACCAAATAATTAAAAGTGAAGAATATAAAAAATCAAAGTTATTATTTATTACTCCTGATAATTGCCTAACAACAACAAGAGAACAAGCAATCAGGGATGGAAAAAATATAATTGTTTCAACGTATGGGATCTACAGAGGGCTTATTTTGATCGCTAAAGACATGATAAATAAAGGAGATGAAGTTTTTGCAAGCACTTTGGATGGTTTGGAACATTTTGGAAAAAATATATCTTTAAATGAAATTAAGAATTTAGGAAAAATTGATATAATGTTAACTGGAGCTTCTGCTGTATCAATAAATGGTGTTAGATTCGGAAAAGGACATGGTTTTTTTGATCTTGAATGGGGAATGTTTGCAGATATAAAAGTTGTTGATGAAAGTACACCAATTGTTGCTGTAGTTCATGATGTGCAAGTGGTTGATTTTGATCTTGAGCCTAGCAATACCGATATTATTGTTGATTGGATAGTTACAAATAAAAAAAAGTTATCCACAAAGAGAAATAAAAGTCGTCCTTCTGGAATATATTGGGATTTATTAGAAAAAGGCATGTTGGAAGCTACTCCACCTCTGCAAGAACTAAAAAAAATATTAAGTAAAAAATAAAATACCAGCTATACGATAATACAATCAATAAATTACTTTCTTTATCTAAAGAATTGCTTAATCTTTCTTATTTAAGAATCATTTAGGAGGAATATTATTATGAGTACAAAATCTGGAACTGGGATTTTTGTAGCATCTGCTATTTGGGCAGCAGCCATAGTTGCGTCTGCTTATTTATGTTCAATGCTTTTATCAATTCCAGGAGCGGCTGGCGCTAGTTTCTTTTGGTTACCGTGCATTTTTATGGTAACAGGTGCCATTTGGTTTGGACCTTATGGATGGGTAGCGGCTGCTATAGGAACATTTATTGGAGGCGCTTTAGCAGGTAACCCAATAGCAATTAATATTGGACAAAACCCAATTCCTGCATTTTTTGCAAATACTCTTTTGCTTTATTATTTATTTAGATGGATGAAAATTGATCTAACTAGTGGTCAAGCAAAAAGTGCGGATTTAGTTAAAAGCACGGTTTTAGTTGCAGCAACTATAGTTGTTGCTATGGTTGCAGGTTATTACTTAGCTCCATCTATGGGTATTTGGGGAAGAGTAATTGCAGGCGTAATATGTATAGTTGGTTGGTACATTTTAGCACAATCAACTAAAGCAGCATTTAAACTTGATGAAAATGTTTTCAAGGCAGTAATTGCTGTTGTAATTGCAAGCGTAGTAAGTGCTGCAATGGGAGCTTACGTTTGGGCAGGCATTGGCGAAATGGGTGCTTCTGCTTGGACTATTGTTTTCCCAGGTTGGGCTATGGGAGACATAGTTGCTAGTATACTTGGGCTTGGTGTCTTATTCTCTTTAACAGGAGAAATGAAAAAAAGAGGTCTATCAACCTATTAAGTTCAGAAAACTATAATGAATGGGCTTAGATCAAAAAAATAAATTTGGAATGGGGGTATTAAACCCCCTTCCAAGATTTATTTTCTTCGTAGTATTAAGTTTAGCTAGTACTTTTTTTACTTATAATTGGATAGGCGTAGCTGTTTCAGGAGTCATTGTAACAATCATATATTTATTAGGAAGAGTATATTTCAAGTTGGGTTTAATAACTTGTACCATAGCAGGATTATTAAGTTTCATAGGAAATATATTTATCCATCATTCAGGCAATATTATTTTGACTGTTGGACCATTAACTCTAACAGAAGGAGGGTTAGAGACGGGTGCTATACTAGGATTAAGATTATTTTTTATGATTCTTTTTGCTATTGCCTATATTTCTGTAACTTCTTTAGAAGACTTATTTGATACCGCAAAATCATTAAAACTTCCTCACAAAGGTCAAATATATTTAATGATTGTTCTTAGATATATAGATTTACTAAATAAAGAATTTACAACATTGCAACAATCAATGGCTATTAGAGGTATAAAATGGGAAGGATCAGTTTTAGACAAAATCCACGGTTTAAGACTAATACCTGTTCCTATGATATTTAGACTAATCGGCCATATTAACCAACAAAGTTTAGCCGTTGATAATCTTGGGGGAACTTCAACTTCAAATTCTTTTAATAATTCACAAAGTAGCAATAAATTCGAAATATCAAAAGCATCAGTAACTTACGATTTAAGTAAAGACGTGCCTAAAAATAATTTTGTACTCAAAAATATAAATTTGCAATTTAATAAAGGCGAAAAAATAATGTTAATCGGAGAAAATGGATCAGGAAAAAGTAGTGCTTTGATTTTATCTAGAGGTTTATTTTCAAGAACTATTGGTCAACATAGTGGATCGATTAATATATTTGGAAAAGATACAAAAGATTTAACTCTTGGAGCTTTATCCCAAATAGTAAGAATAGTTTTTCCAAGCGCTGCGCATGGTCTAGTAGGTATAAGAATAAATGATGAATTGGAATTAAGTCTTTTGAGATCAAAGATTGATAAATCTAAATGGGAAGAACAAAAATTAAAAATTCTTAAATTAGTAGGTTTAGATGAAAGTTTTTTATGGAGAAAAACTTTATCATTATCAGGAGGACAACAACAAAGAGTTGCCATTGCCTCTGCTTTAATTGCAGAACCAGAATTACTTCTTTTTGATGAAGTAACTGGACAATTGGATCCTATAGGAAAAGAAGAGGTAATCGAATCTATAAATCGAATTAGTTCAAATCAATCAACTTTGTTATCAGAACCTAATCTAAATCCTCTCGAATTTGACAAAATATATCTAGTAAAAGATAAAACGATAAAACTAATAGATAAGAATGACCCTGATTTAATAAAGATTTTAAAAGATTCAGGAAGAAGAGTTCCTTTGTTAGTAGAATTAGGATCAAAATATTCGTCTAATAAAAATTTTAATAATATTGAATATTATTTAAATAACTTAAAAGAGTTAATGTTCAAAAACAATAATATTAAAGATTATATTTTACCTAAGAGAGAAAAGAGTGAAAATCTAAATCAAAATATTATTCGAACAGAAAAAATTTGCTTTTCATATGACAAAAAAACAAACGTTTTGGATAATATAAATTTAAATATTAAAAAAAATGAATTGATTGCAATCTTGGGGGCAAACGGTTCTGGAAAATCAACGTTAAGCCTGGTGCTCAGCTACGCATTAAAAGCCACCAAAGGTAAAGTAATTAAAGATGAAAATATAAAAATAGGATATATATTTCAAGAACCTTCATATCAAATTCTTTCTACATCGGTTAGAGAAGAATTGGCATTTGGACCTAAGCAGCTTAAATTTGAAAAAGATCAAATCGATAAAATAGTTTTATCAGAAAGTAAAAGATTTGATTTAAAATTAAATGAAAATCCTATCAATTTATCTCCTGAAGATTTAAGAAAATTGACAATTGCATCTATTCTTGCCATCGACACAGATATAATTATTTTTGACGAACCAACAAATACACTAGATGAAAATGAAATAATTAAATTAATGAAAATTATAGAAGAACTTAAAAAACTTGGTAAAACAATAATATTAATAACTCATGATATTCACTTGGCCTGGAATTATGCTGAAAGACTAATCATCATGAAGGATGGAAAAATTGAAATTGATGGTCCAACAGATAGTATTATGAAAGAAGAAGAAAAGTTAAGAGAATGCAATATCACAGTGCCGAATATCGCTAAGTTATACAACAAATATCTATCATTTAATTAATTAAAATTAGTGAATTAAAAAATAATGATTTTTGGTGCGGCCAGAGAGACTCGAACTCTCATAGGAAATTCCCACTTGGCCCTCAATATAGTGCTTATTAAATTGATAAGGAAGTGTGCGAATTATTTTTTGTACCAACGCAACGTAATGCAAAAAATGCAACAACGTGTGCAACTTTAAATTCCATAAGTTTGCTAAATGGTGGGCGAGAAAGGACTTGCACCTTCACGACATTGCTGTCATATGCCCCTC
>CAJXDV010000068.1 GCA_913052435.1 uncultured Pelagibacteraceae bacterium | reverse complement strand
AGTTAAAGGTTAATACAATAAAACCTAAATTTCTGCAACAGATCTAATGTATATTTTAAAAAAATTTTTTTTTTGAACAAAATTGTCTATAGAGTAAGTTAAAAATTATGTCCTTAAGAGATAAAATTGAAACAGACTATAAAAATGCTTTAAAATCAAAAGATAAAGATAAAATATCAACTTACAGGCTAATTTTATCTGGGATGAAGAATCTAGATATTGTGAATAGATCAAGTACTGAAAAAAAAGAAACAGATGAAGATGATATTAAAAAATTGCTAAAAAAAATGATTAAGCAGAGATCCGAATCGATTGAATTTTATAAAAAAAGTAATCGAAATGATTTGCTTGAAATAGAGCAAGTTGAAGTTAATGTGCTTTCTGAATACTTACCCAAGCAACTTGGAGAAGGAGAAACAAAAAAAATTTGTTCAGAAATAATTGAGAAAACTGGAGCATCATCTATTAAAGATATGGGCAAAGTTATGGGAGAATTAAAAAAAAATTATTCAGATTCCATAGATTTTTCAAAGGCTGGAACAATTATAAAAGAAATACTAAATAAATAATGAAATATCCAAAAGAGTATCTCGATGAAATTAAAACAAGATTAAAAGTATCAACTGTTGTTTCTAAAACTGTAAATTTAAAAAAAAGAGGGAAAGAATACGTTGGGCTCTCTCCTTTTAAAACTGAAAAAACACCTTCTTTTACAGTAAATGATGAAAAGGAATTTTACCATTGTTTTAGTACGGGCGAACATGGAAATATTTTTAACTTTGTGATGAAAACACAAAATTTAAAATTTGGAGAAGCTGTTAAGACTTTAGCAAATTTAGCTGGTATGAGACCGTATACTTTTACAAAACAAGATGAAGAGAGAGAAAAAAACTGGGTAGAATATAAGTCAATTTATTCTAAGTATGTTGAATTTTATCATAATCAGCTTTTTAAAAACTCTTTAGCAGAGATGGCTAAAAATTATTTGAAAAAAAGAGGTTTAACTATTGAGGAAGTTAAAAAATTTAAAATTGGATTTGTAGCCAAAGATTTAGATTATTATGAAGAATTATTAAAAGAATTTGAAGAGAAAAAATTAAAAGACTGTGGTTTATTTTATTTTGATGAAAGAAAAAAAAAATATGTTGAAAGATTTAGAGACAGAATAATTTTTCCAATAAATAATATTTCAGGTAATCCAATAGGTCTTGGTGGAAGAATTTTAGATGGAAATAAGAATTTAGCAAAATATATAAATTCACCAGAGACAGCTTTTTTTAAAAAAGGTTCAAACCTTTTTAATTTAGATAAAGCAAGAAAACTATCTAATAAAGTTGACAATGTATACCTTGTAGAAGGATACATGGATGTAATAGGTTTAAGCAAAAATGGCATTGAAAATACAGTTGCAAATTTAGGTACATCATTGACAAATCGACAATTATTAATTTTGAATCAATTTTTTGATCACATAATTATATGTTTTGATGGAGATGATAGCGGGTATAAAGCGGCATTAAGAGCAGCAGAAAATTCTATTATAGAATTAAAACCCGAAAAAAAAATATCTTTTTTATTTTTACCTGACAATCACGATCCAGATAGTTTTTCCAACAAGCATGGTAAGGAATATTTTATAGAATTTTCGAAAAATAACCGTGTTTCTATTCATAAATTTATTTTTGAACATTATCTAAAACAATCAGATAGAAATCCTTCATCAAGAGCAATCTTTGAAAAAAAATTAAGATCAATTTCATCAACTATAAAAGATGAATATATTAAAAAATATGTCTTAGAATATTTTTTAGATAAAATTTCCGAACTAACTCCCCATATAAATAATAAAAACAAAAAATCATTTAGCAGAGCAGCAAAATCTCTTAAAACAACTCAAAATTATTATAACGAAACTAAATCTTTAAAACCAATAGAGATCAAAGAATTTTCATTTTTATATATAGCTTTAAAAAAACCAGAACTTATAAGAGATAATTTTCATCTTGTTCAAAATGTGAAATTATTCAGCAATGAAAATAAATTGATTTTTGATGAAATTTTAAAACATACCAATGATTTTCAACAAATTGATTTTGATAATATGAAAGTTGATCAAAATTTAATTGATAGAGTCATAAAATATGCTTCAATAAAGCATATTTTAGCTAAAAATTATGATGACGATCAAAAAATACTAGAAATTTTAAATGAAGTTTTAAGAGATCTTAAAAATTATGAACTCGAATATAGAATTTCCGAGTTAGAATCAAAATTTTCTAAGGATTTAAGTGAAGATACTTTTAACGAGCTAAAAAAGCTAAAAAAACAGCAAAATATCAACTAAAAATAATAAAAATCACATAGATTTTTTCAAAATTGGCATTATATAGATCTTCCGAACTTTTTATTGTGGAAAGAATAATTACAAAATCATTTGCAAGATTAATGGGCAGAGGCATCCATAGAGGCTTTATAACCCATGAAGAGTTAACTAAATCATTAGGAAAAAGAAATTTATCGAAAGAAAACTTAGAGAAAGCTTTTATCCACATTCTTGAGGAACATATAATTTTAGTTGAGAAAAAATCAGACTTTAAAATTTTAAGAAAAAAAGAATCCACTTCTAAAGAAGAAGGAAAAGCTGCCGATAAAAGCGATGATCCTATCAGAATGTATTTAAGGGAGATGGGAGGAGTTGAATTACTTTCCAGAGAAGGTGAGATCGCAATAGCAAAAAGAATTGAGGCGGGCAAAGAAGTAATGTTGAATGCTCTTTCCCAAAGCCCAATAACAGCGGAGCAATTTTTTGTTTGGAACAATAAACTTCAAAATGATGAAATTTTAGTAAGAGAAATCATTGATATAGATACAAATTACATGGAAGATGAAGATACTGGACAAAGTGCAAAACAAAAAAAATCTGAAATTAATAATGACGAAAAAAATGTTGAATCAAATTCAAATAATAGTGAAGATGATGAGTTTAATCCAACTCTTGCAGCAATGGAGACAGAGATCAAACCAAAAGTTTTACAAACAGTACACAAACTCACAAAAGAATATAACAAGCTAATTAAATATCAAAAAGAAAAACTAGAATTTGTTTTAAATTCTAAGAAATTTTCAACCTCAAAAGAAAAAAATTATAATAAAATTGTTGCTTATATATTAGAAAATATTAAATCACTTCAGATATCACCTTCTGTTTTAGAGGAATTAGTTCAAAAACACTACTCTGAAAACAAGAAAATAATTTCATTAGAGGGCAATTTATTAAGACTTGCGTTAGATGCCAATATTACTAGAGATGAATTTATTAAATTTTATGTCGGAAATGAAATAAATCCAAATTTGAAAAATTTTCTTGATACGAATGCAACTTGGAAAAAGTTTTTTCAAAGAAATAAAAATGAATTTAAAAATATTAGAGAAAGGCTGATAGAAATAAGTCATAAAATTGGAATATCAGTTACTGAATTTAAAAAACTGGTAAGCAGAATTCAAAAAGGAGACAAAGAGTCAAGAATCGCAAAAAAAGAAATGGTAGAAGCCAATCTAAGATTAGTGATATCTATTGCAAAAAAATATACCAACAGAGGACTACAATTTTTAGATTTAATCCAAGAAGGAAATATTGGATTAATGAAAGCTGTAGATAAATTTGAATATCGTAGAGGTTATAAATTTTCAACATATGCTACTTGGTGGATAAGACAAGCGATTACAAGATCTATCGCAGACCAAGCCAGAACAATTAGAATTCCAGTTCATATGATAGAAACAATTAATAAGATTGTTAGAACACAAAGATTAATTTTAAGTGAATTTGGTAGAGAGGCCACTCCTGAGGAATTAGCAAAAAAATTAAGAATGCCACTAGAAAAAGTTAGAAAAGTATTAAAAATTTCTAAAGAACCAGTGTCTCTTGAGAAACCAGTTGGAGATGAAGAGGATAGTAGTTTAGGTGATTTTATAGAAGATACAAAAGCTCTAGCTCCATTAGAACAGGCAATTAAATCAAATCTAAGCGAAGCAACAACTAAAATACTATCTACTTTAACTCCTAGAGAGGAAAGAGTTTTAAGAATGAGATTTGGTGTAGGCATGAATACGGATCATACACTTGAAGAAGTTGGACTCCAGTTTTCTGTTACGAGAGAAAGAATTAGACAAATTGAGGCCAAAGCCCTTAGAAAACTAAAACATCCAAGTAGATCAAAACAACTTAAAAGTTTTTTAGAAAGTTAGGGGACTTTAGCTCAATAGTAGAGTGTTCGCTTGACATGCGAAAGGTAGATGGAGCATAACCATCAAGTCCCACCATCCTCATACACTCAATAGTGAGAACCTTTTGAGATTGTGCTCAGCATTATGACAAAGAACAAATGTAATACTTTCAATGCAGTTCAGCTGTAGTTTAACAAGAATCCTCAATACCCTGCTATTGTTCTCTATTAACTTTCTGTAGATTGTTGTCATAGATCAATAAGTTATCGGGAAATAGTTGTTATAAATCTTTAATGAAAAGAAGAATAATCGTCGGCCTTTATGTCGACAGCGTGGGGTAGTTGGAGCGTAAACAACCAGTCTCACCAATTTAAATTTAAAAATTAATATAAATATTATTAATGAACAAAATAAATACAAAAGATTTAAAAGTAATATTCGCTGGATGCGCTAAAAATTGCGAAAAGTTTCTTTTAAAAAATTTAGAAAATTTAAAACTTTATTCTTCTTTATTTAAGGAGAGTTATAAAATTATTGTTGAGAATGGATCTACTGACCAAACTAAGAAAATATTACAACAAAATAAAGGTAAAAATGATTTTTTTTTATATAAAGAAGAACTAAACCAATTAAATTTTAGAGGGTATAGATTAGAAAAAGCGAGAAATTGCATTATTGAAACAATAAAAAAAAATAATATTTTAAACCAGTGCGATCTATTAATTATATTAGATTTTGATGATTCTGGAACGTATACAATAAAACTTGAAGAAATAGTAAAAGCTATAAATTATTTATATTCGAAAATAAACATAGCGGCAGTATTTGCAAATCAAGAGGGAACATATTACGACATGTGGACATTAAGACATAAAGATTATTGTCCTGATGATTTTTGGGTGGATGTGGTGAAATATATCACGAAGAGAATTAAGCTAGTTGATAAAATTACAGCAGAATTATTTAAAGAGGCTAGCAGGAATATTATTGAAAAAAAAACTTATACATTTGATAAAAAAATGCCACCAATAAAAGTTGAGTCTGCATTTGGTGGATTTGGTATATATAAATTAAATTATGCTCTAAATAATAAACGTCAATATCAAGGATCTCAATATATTGATTTGGAATTTAAAACTGGGGAAAAAAAAAGAATAGAATATCAAAAATGTGAACACGTAAATTTCAACCAAGGTCTT
>CAJXDV010000067.1 GCA_913052435.1 uncultured Pelagibacteraceae bacterium | reverse complement strand
ATCAACCAAGAAAAAAATTTGAAAAAGAAAGTCTGGAAGAATTAACAAACTCGATAAGAGAGAGAGGAATTATACAACCAATCATAGTAAGAAAATCTGACGATCAAGATAATAAATTTGAGATAGTTGCTGGAGAGAGAAGATGGCAAGCTGCGCAAAATGCGGGATTACATGAAGTTCCAACAGTAGTTATTAAAGCCGATAAATTAAAATCATTAGAATTTTCTATTGTTGAAAATGTTCAAAGAAAAGATTTAAATCCTATAGAGGAAGCCCAAGGATACAAAAGACTTATTGATGATTTCTATTATGATCAAGATAAAGTAGCAAAATTTATAGGCAAAAGTAGAGCTCATATTTCAAATTGTTTAAGACTTTTATCTTTGCCAAAAGAAGTAATAGATCTAATAATCGATGAAAAAATATCACAAGGTCATGCAAAGATATTAGTTGGTTTAGATAATGTAATATTGTTAGCAAAAAAAATAGTTTCAAAAAAACTATCTGTAAGGCAAACTGAAAATTTAGTTAGATTAATTAAAAAGATCAATAATAAATCTTTTAAAGGAAAAGATCCTAATATCTTAGCAATTGAAAATGAATTAGGAAACAAAATTGGAATGAGAGTTTTTGTAAATAATAAAAAAAATAACTCAGGCACTATTACTTTAGAATATAAAGCTTCAGATCAATTAGATAGATTAGTGGAAGTTATAAAGAAAAATTATTAATAGTTTCTTACAAAATCAGCGACAAAATTAAAAGAATTCAATGAATTTTTTTTAACAAGCAATTCTAAATCATTAATTTTGTAAATTATTTTTTTAATTTCTTCAATAGAACATAATTGTAATTGTTTTTTTACAACCTCTTTTTCTTTCCAAAAAATTGGAGGTTTAAAAGATGATAAAACTAAGTCTATATTGTTATTTTTATCAATTTCATTTTTTAATTTTAAAAGCCTTTTAGATTTGTTTAAAATTGTTCTTAAAATTAATATACAATCATCCGAATTGTAATTATTTTCATTTAGAATACGCGATACTTTTTTTGAATTTTTAGCTAAATAATTATCTGAAAGTTCAAATACTGTGTAATTTTCAGCTAAATTTGTTAGTTTTTGGACATCTTCTAAATTTATATTTTTATTGCTTAATGACAAACTTTTCAATTTTGAAAGTTCATTTTTAAGATTACCCCTATCTCCTTTTGCTCTATCAATAAGAATATTAATGATTTCTTGTGAAAATTTAATTTTATTTTTTTTTAAGAAATCTTGAATAATAAATCTCAAACTTCTGTTATCATCTTCATAAACTGGAATACAAACTAAATTTTTATCTTTCTCAAATAAAACTCTAAGTTTAGATTTTTTTTCTAAAATGTTGCTTTCAAGTATTATTTTTGTTCCTTGAATATTTCTTTCTAAAATTTCTAATATTACACTTAAAACTTTATCAGTAGCTCTAGAAATAATTAATATTTTTTCGTTTTCAAAAAGAGATTGATTCAACAAATTTAATATAAATTCATTATGATTATTTAATATATCATCTTCTTCGTATTTTAGTATATCTCCTTTAAAATTACTTATGAAATAATCATTTATTATTTGATTTTTTAGTCCTTGATTATTTCCATATAACAAATTCAATGTAGTTTTAATTTTTTTGTTTTTTTGTAATTCAAAAAGTTTAATTATCATTTATATTTGCGATTGTAGAAATTAGACTGTCTGAAATTTTTTGAGATAAATTATTAATTATAAATAACTCATATTTTTTAAGTTTTAATTTATCTGAATTGTTATTATAAGTATTTTTCATTTTTACATTTCTTGTAATCAATAATTTTTCAGAATTACTAATTTGAAAAGTTGAAGAGATTATTATCTCTAATTTAGAAGGATCACCCTTTGAATCATTTGATATTATATTTTTTATTTTAGAAGTTTCTATTTGAACATAATATTTATTTTTAGTGTTTTGATTTTTTAAATTAATTAGACGTTCTTTGATAATGTAATTTACTTCTTTATCTCCATTCAATTCTACTTTTTCAACAGAAAAATCATAATTTTGTTTAGACAAAATTGGTTTATATGAACATCCTGTAATTAGGATTACAAGCAATAAGATCAAATAAATTTTTAAAAATTTAATCATTCAACAATAGGTTTATTAGTCTATTTTTTACAAAAATAATTTTTTTAATCGATTTATTTTCTAAATATTTTTTTGTTATGTTATTTGATTTTATTTCATTTAAAAGATTTTCTTGATCTAGGTCTCTTTTTTCATTTAATATCGCTCTTTTCTTTCCATTTATCTGTATAACATAATCTAAGTTGTCCTCACTCAGATATACTTTTTCTGCTTTTGGCCAAGAGAGTTTATCGTTAAATTTTAAGTCTTCCAAACATTCTGCTGTAAAATGTGGAATAATTGGAGAAAATATAGTAAGGATTTTTTGGTAGTTTTTTAATAGTTTTTCAGAATCTATATCTTCTTCAATTTTTTTAGTTAAAAAATTGTAAGTTTCATACATATTTGCAACAATAACGTTGTAGTGAAAGTTTTCTAAATTGTTAGTTATTTTAACTATCATTTGATTTGTAAATTTATCTATTTCAATATCATTACTTTTGGAACTTAATCTATCTTTTATTTTATTATGCAAAAGCCATAATTTTTGTAAAAATTTATATGAGGCCACCATACCCTGATCAGACCATTGCACATCTTTTTCAGGCGGGCTATCAGAGAGAATAAATAAACGAACAGCATCTGCTCCATAATTATTAATAATATTTTCAGGATCTATGGTATTTTTTTTTGATTTAGACATGGACTCTGACGGACCAACAATCACCTTAGAGGTGCTATCACTTTTTTTATAATATTTTTTATCTTTTATTTCTATTTCATCTGGACTTAACCAATTATTGTTTTCGTCTTTATATGTTTCGTGACAGACCATGCCTTGAGTAAATAATCCTTCAAAAGGCTCAACAATATTAAAATCGTTATTTTGATAATTTATTGCTCTCATAAAAAATCTTGAATAAAGAAGATGAAGTATTGCATGTTCAATACCACCAATATATTGGTCAACTGGCATCCAATATTTTATATCATCTAAATTAAATCCATATTTTTCATTTTTGGGTGAACAAAATCTTAAAAAATACCAAGACGAATCTACAAATGTATCAAGAGTATCGGTCTCTCTAATACACATTTTACCATTTATAGAAACCTCTTTCCATTTATTATCATTATCCAAGGGATTTCCTTTACAATTTAAATTAATATTTTTTGGAAGTTTTACAGGTAAATCTTTTTTTGGAATTGTTATAATCTTTTCTTCATCAGTATAAGCAATTGGTATTGGACAACCCCAGTATCTTTGTCGCGAAACTCCCCAATCTTTTAGTCTAAAGTTTATTTTTCTTTTGCCAATTCCTCTTTCTTCGATAATCTCAATTGTTTTTATTATTGATTCATCTGGAGCCTTAAAGCCATTCAAAACATCTGAATTAATGATTTCGCCAGGACCCGTGTATGCCTCTTTTATTACTTCGAAATTAGTTTTATCAAAAGGTTTAACAACAGTTTTAACATCCAAATTATATTTCAATGCGAAGTCCAAATCTCTCTGGTCATGACCCGGACACCCAAACACCGCACCAAAGCCGTAATCCATCAATACAAAATTTGCAAAGTAAATTGGTACTTTTTCACTAGGTTTTAAAGGATTATAGGCAATAAGATTTGTGTTAAAGCCAATTTTTTCAGCATTAGCAAGAGCTTCTTCTGTTGTGCCGGTTTTAGAACATTCCTCTTTAAATTTTAAAAATTTTAAGTCTTTTTCGAAATATTTTGATATTGGATGGTCAGGAGATATTGCTAAGAATGAAAAACCAAATAGTGTATCTGGTCTAGTTGTAAAACACTTGATGCTTTTTATTGGAACATTTCCTTCAATTTTAAAATCAATTTCGCAACCAAACGATTTTCCTATCCAATTTTTTTGCATGACCTTTACTTTATTTGGCCATTTTTCTAAAGTTTCTAAACTTTCTAAAAGATCTTCTGAAAATTTTGATATATTGAAAAACCATTGACTAAGTTTTTTCCTTTCAACAGTTGCTCCTGATCGCCAACCCTTTCCATCTATAACTTGTTCATTTGCAAGCACAGTCTCATCAACTGGATCCCAATTAACAAAGTTTTCTTTTCTATAAACTAAACCTTTTTCATACATTTCAATAAAAAATAATTGTTGATGTTTGTAATATTCATCAGAACAAGTTGAAATTTCTCGACTCCAATCAATTGAAAGACCAAGCTTTTTTAATTGGGTTTTCATGACTTTAATATTTTTTTCAGTCCAATCTTTGGGATCTAAATTATTTTCTTTAGCTGCATTTTCTGCAGGCAAGCCAAAAGAATCCCAGCCCATAGGATGTAAAACATTAAAATTTTGAAGAGTTTTGTACCTAGATAAAACATCTCCTATTGCATAATTTCTTACATGTCCCATGTGTATTTTTCCAGATGGGTATGGAAACATTTCCAAGCAATAAAATTTTTCTTTTGTTTTGTCTATTTTTGTTGAAAAGACTTTTTTATCTTCCCAAATTTTTTGCCACTTAGATTCAACTTCCTTAAAATTATATCTACTTGAATTATTCACTTTAAATAGTGTAATTATTACTTATCTTAATTTGAAGCACCTTTACCTGTGTAAGGTTTAAAATTTTTATCTTTATTTTGTTTAGCGTAAATTGTAGCTTTAGCTAAAATTTTCTTTTTTAATTCAGTTACAATATTTCCAGTTGTATCGGTTATTTTACAATTAACATATTGAGCACATTTTTTGTAAAATACTTTTATATCTAAAGCATCAGATCTAATCTCGTTTGTAAGAAATCTTATTGAAATTTTTAAAGATTCGTTTGCATTATTTCCATCTGAATACCAATCAGTGATGATTATCCCACCACTATAATTAGCAGAAGCAAGCGGCATAAAATCTATAGTGTCAAGAGAAGCTCGCCAAAGTTCATTTGAGCTAGCAAAATCAAAAGTACCACCTTTTTTTTTATTACTATCCATTAATCTAAAACCTCTTCCTTCTTCAATGTTTTTTTGAACTCTTTTTGCTGGATCTGGTGGATTTTTTCTTGCATCACCTCCAGGAAGTTTTCCATTTTTACAAGAGGTAACAAAATTTAAGATTAAAAAAATTAACAGAAATAATTTTAAAAATTTGAAATTTTTCATAAAAAAACGATTTTTTAAGCTTTCTAAAGACATTTAGACTAAATATCACAGAAAAATCAAAAAAAACCAATATTTTCATCATTTTTTAGGTGATGTATAAATACAACACTAATAATATAAATTAATAAATAAGCATAAAATAACAACAAGAAT
>CAJXDV010000066.1 GCA_913052435.1 uncultured Pelagibacteraceae bacterium | reverse complement strand
AGGAATCCATCACTTTGATTACGTGTTTCGTCCCTTCGATCCGAGAAAAAAAGATCCTGAAGAGTTGTTTTAAAAACTTTGCGAACATTTGCAGCAAGTGATGTCACTTGAACCACTTGGGCTAAAAGAACCTCTGGGACATCATTAGATCTCAGAGGAGTCACCTATTCTCAATAATTTTCCTCCCCCATCATCTCCTTTGAGTAACCCCCCACTTAATTCTTCACAGTCAGACAGACCCTTCAAAAAAGTTTTTAATTTAATTCTTTTGTTGTTATAATTACACTGCAAGGATTTAGTAGAATTGATTAAAAGTTTGTATGAATCATAATTCCTACCGAAATTAAATGTTAAAAGAATTTCCTGCTAAGACAAAATATTTCTTCAACATCGTATTGCCGGTTGCCCTCTTATTACAAGGGACTTTACCAACGATTGAGAAAAAGGAAAATCTACAAACTAATTTTAGCGAGTTAATTTTTGAAAAATGCAACGATCCAGAACATTCCCACCCTCCACTATCTCAGCGAGAAGCATCAAATGATCCAGAAATATATGTTGATTCAAATCTAAATCATTTTTTTCTTGTTAGCAAAAAGTACGATTTTTTAAAAATATCTCCTGAAAATAACTTTAATAAATCTGTGCCTTTACTAGTATGTTCATTAGCACATTTCCCACCGAATAGAGGCCCTCCCTTGTTTAAAGTTTAATATTTTTTTATTAATTATAACTTTAAACAAGGAAGTATGAAAAATATATTTTTAATATTAGTGTGTATCTCTGTATCTTTTAACGTCCTAGCAGAGAGCTCTCGTCAGAAAGATTCTCATGAACATGGGGCAGCAATCCTAAAGATGGCCTTGGAAGGTGAAAAACTTCAGATAGAATTTGAAGTGCCTTCTGAAAGTTTGATCGGTTTTGAACATTTCCCCAAATCACAAAGTAACCGTGAAAATTTTAGTGATGCAATAAAAATCCTCTCAGATCCCTCCAGACTTTTCTCGATGTCTGGTAAGGCTGAATGTCTTTTAGTAGGCATGAGTATTTCCCAAAGCCTGTTCTCAAACGAAGAAGAGCATGGTCACGATGAGTCAGAAAAATCTGAAATTCATTCTGAATTCAAATCAAACTATTCTTGGAATTGTCATCATCTAGATGAGATTGATTCTATAGGAACTCAACTAATGACCTTTTTCCCAAAAATTGAGGAAATTCGGGTTAATTGGATTTCTAATGATGGTCAGGGCGCACTTGAGTTAGAGTCCAAGGAAGATCGAATAAAAGGATGGAAATAATAACATGGCTGAAGCAATTTTAGATCTTAAAAACGTTTGTTTCAGCTGGAAAAATTCCGGTAGAGAATTATTGAATCTGCCGGAATTACTCGTTGAACAACATGAACACGTTTTTTTGAGGGGACCTAGCGGTAGTGGCAAGTCAACATTACTTGCTCTTGTCGGCGGAATTTTAGTTTCAGATTCAGGTACACTTAAGGTGCTAGGAAAGGAAATTAAGAATCTTTCTAGTTCGAGTAGGGATTCTTTCAGAGTTGATCATATTGGTTTTATCTTTCAGCTTTTCAATCTTTTGCCATACCTCTCGATTGAAGAAAATGTAATGCTACCCCTAAGCTTTTCAAAAAGTCGTGCTGAAAGGGCCGGCAAGACAAAACTTGAACAAATTAATGAAGCTCACAGGCTATTGATAGCACTTGAATTAGAGGAACCGCTAGCTGAGAAAAGCACGGTAGTTGAGCTAAGCGTGGGGCAACAACAAAGAGTCGCAGCAGCTAGAGCTTTGATAGGGAATCCTGAGTTGGTAATTGCTGATGAACCTACATCCGCTCTAGATTCAGACCTTCGTCATTCTTTTCTTGAACTTCTTTTTAGTGAATGCAAAAAATCGGGTTCTACTTTACTTTTTGTAAGTCATGATTCAAGTCTGAGCGAGCTTTTTAAAAAAGTAATTTCAATGAATGAAATAAATATTGTCAACAAGTAAGGATTTAATGCTAAATTTATTCATTAGGAGTTTATGGAATCGAAGAAGTACAGCTGTGCTTACAATTTTTTCTATTTCTATAAGCGTTACATTATTGATTGGTGTAGAAAATATTCGTAAGGGTGTAAGAACAAGTTTCAGTAGTGCTGTATCTGGGACGGATATTATAGTTGGAGCTAGGGGAGGCTCATTACAACTCCTACTTTATTCAATATTTCGTATAGGTAACGCTACTAATAACCTTAGTTGGGAAAGTTATAATGAATTTCATAATGATAAAAGAGTGAAATGGACCATACCTATATCGTTAGGAGATTCACACAGGGGGTTCAGGGTACTAGGTACTAACCAAGAATATTTTAAACATTTTCGTTATGGCAGTAAAAATAAATTAGAATTTTCTAGAGGGCAATCTTTTTCAAAAGTTTTTGATGTAGTGATTGGAAGTGAAGTAGCAATTAAATTAAATTATAGGTTAAATGAAAAAATAATAATTGCTCATGGAACAGGGAGAAAATCTTTTCTTAAGCATGATGATAGGCCTTTTAAAGTAGTAGGTATTCTGAAGCCTACAGGGACACCAGTCGATCAATCCTTGCACGTTAGTTTAGAAGGAATAACTGCAATGCACATAGACTGGGAAAGTGGTGCTCCTCCCATGGAAGGAGAGAGCCTAAGTTCAGCTGATATTTTAAAATTAGACCTTAAGCCTGAGGAAATAACTTCATTTCTAATTGGCTTGAAATCTAAGATACATGCATTTAGCTTACAGCGTCAGATTAATTCATTTAAAGAAGAACCTCTTAGCGCAATTATGCCCGGAGTTGCTCTACAGGAGCTTTGGAATTTGCTAAGGACAGCAGAAGTAGGGTTAAGGATAATTACATGGTTTGTCCTTTTTGCAGGTCTACTAGGGATGATGACTTCTTTATTGTCAGGACTTAATGAACGTAGAAGAGAAATGGCGATCCTTAGATCCGTTGGAGCAGGGCCAGGGACTATATCTTTTTTACTAATCTTTGAAGCTATATTTTTAACATTAGTAGGTATTCTTTTTGGCCTGCTTTTTTTATACATAACTTTATTTGTTTCACAACCTCTTTTAGAGGCTTACTTTGGTTTATTTATTCCTATTCAACCCCCAAGTGTTAAAGACTTAATTATACTTGGTGTAATTATCTTGAATGGAATGTTGATGGGCTTAATCCCGGCATTAAGGGCGTATCGTCAATCACTTTCAGATGGAATGACAATTCGTTTATAAACAAAATTTATAATATTATTATGAAAAAAATCTTTTTAGTTTTTCTTTTCTTTTCACTTTTAAATAACTCATCTTTAGTTTTTGGGTTAAATTTAGAGACAAAGTTGGTTACATGGGCAGATTTAAATAAGTTAAACTATAAAACAGGAGAGATGCCCGAAAGCTTAAGACAATTAATAGGTAAATCAGTAAAAATTCCAGGATTTGCTGTTCCTCTGGAGGGAGATGGCGGATTTGACTATATAAAGGAGTTCCTGCTTGTTCCGACTTTTGGGGCTTGTATTCATGTTCCACCACCACCACCAAATCAAGTAATTCACGTAATTTTGGATGAGCCAGAGCATTTTGAAAAATTTTTATATGCTGTTTGGATTACTGGTATCCTTGAAATTGGTGAATACTTTCACGAAGGTTCGAGTGATTTCGGTAAGCAGACTTATGATACTGAATCTAGTTATTTAATTAGAGGACTGAAGGTCGAGGAATATGACTAAGAATTGTGGGGATTTTACTTGGATGGTGTCTGACTCCGTGTAGAATTAAGTGGGAGTTTAGTGGAGGATTGTCTGACCCTGTGAAGAATTAGTGGGGGGGTCTTATGGATATAAATGGGTAGTTATTCGTTAATCCATTATAGAAAATCTTGTAGATGTGAAAGTAAATACATTATTACGAGAATTGAACCTATGATAATAATGGTTTTCCTATTTCTCATTTTCAACTATCCCACTAAGAATTTAATTATTTTTAAATAGTTTGCTTATTTTTTTTCTAGAGGGTTATTTTTGATTACGAAAACTTGATTGCTCCCTCATCCAACCATTTCCAAAGCACTATACATGCAGTACTTCTATATGGTATCCATTTGGACGTTATTTCAATGATTCTCTCATTATTTATTTCTTTATCTTCCTCATACAATAGTTTTATTGATTTTTTTATTGAAATATCACCCCATGCAAATACATCAGGATGGTTTAGATAAAACAGGGCAAATATACTTGCACTCCAAATACCTATTCCTTTGAACTTCTGTAATCCCTCAATAATTTCATTTGATTCCTTATCTTTTAATTCGTTTAAAATATTTGGTTCTGCTAAAAACATATCTGAAAGATTCAAGATATACTGTGTTTTAGCATTTGATAATCCACATTTTAGAATCTGTTGAGGGTTACAATTATTTATCAATTGTGGTGTAATTTTATTTTTACCTATAAATTCTTTTAGTCGGTTGAAGATTGTCGATGCTGCAGCACTAGATAGTTGTTGACCAGAAATGATCTTAACTAATGCTTCGAAATTTGGTTCTCTTTTCTCAGGTTCTTTGGGTTTTATTTCTTTTATAACTTTTTCAAGTATTTTATCTTTCTTGCTAAGATATACTAATGCTTCTAAGAAATTGAGATCATTTGAGACCATAAATAATTGTTCTTTACCTTATTGTTCAACAAAATTAAATCACAATTGATAAATATTTGAAAAACCTCTACAATCCATTTTTCCCTCCGAAAAATTTTCTGGAAATCTGACATGGGATTGATTTCCCCTATGACTGTCTATTTGCGAAATCCCTCTAATAAAAGTGGTGTATAACCAGGCAGTTCCCCATATACACCCCGTTGCAAGTCCTTTCGTTAGTGGAAGGGAGTCAATTCTTCCAATGAAACAAGGTTACAATTCCTTTTATCTCTAACTCCCTTCCGAATACTAAGTTAAATCGGGGAGGAACTATAAAAAATATTCTTTAACTAAAAACAAAATTAGTAATCCCAATACAAACGAAATTACATATCTGTAAAACATTTTCTTACCTTTTAGGAGAAATAATCAAATAATCCATCAAATACTTTATAATACCAAAGTACAAATATTATAGTCAGACACCATACAAGTAAAATCCCATATTTTATTAATTTAAGAGAACCTACGATGAGTCTGGTTTCAATATTTTTCATTTTCAACTTGTCTATAAAATAGATCCAACAATCAAAACAAACACAATAACAACCAGAAGTAGTCTTATCCTTTTTAGTTCAACTAATAATTGTTCAGATAAATTTTCAACAACAATATCCTTATCCATAATTAACTCCATTATTATTACCAAACACAACTCTTAATATCACTTGTTTCTTCCATCATAATTAAATATATAAATCCGTCACTCATCTTTATTAGTCATATTAGAAGTTAGAAGAAGGATTGAAATGAGGA
>CAJXDV010000065.1 GCA_913052435.1 uncultured Pelagibacteraceae bacterium | reverse complement strand
GTCTTATAAGCCAGTTTTCTTCTCTTCTTATAGTTACTCCAGATAAATCAGGTCCAACCAAATTCCCTTTTCCAATAGTGTGGCATCCTGCGCAATTACCTTGAAAAATTTCCTCTCCTATTTCTGAAGAAACACCATATTTAATTGGGATTAAATAAAAAATAAAAAAAATAAATATTCTTAAAACATTTTTCTTATTACAAAATAATAAAAGAAACATATTGATCAAATACCAATTTGTTTAAATAATATAATTGACATAAGTCAAAATAATCTAATAAGCTTAAAAATTGATCTAAATCAATAATACTAAATTAATAATTTTGATATAAATCAATTATTAATAATAAAAAATATCCTATAGGAAATTATGGTTATGGAAATGTTAAATTTAGATGGTTATGGTGTTTACGTTTGGCCAGCATATATTTTTACAATTTTGAGTTTTTCAATTTTGTATTATTCAATCAAATTACAATTCGAAAAAGAAAGAAAAGCCTTTGTTGAGAAATTTGATTTACTAAATGCTGGTAAAGCTAAATTGGCGTATCAAAATATTACTAATAGAGAAATTCTAGCACACGAATACTTTATTTAATATTGGAAAGGTGACTTGGATGTGGTTTGCCATGGCTACGGTTAAAACATTCATTATTATTATTAAAGAGTGTAGCTGTAAAAAGGTATCTAAAGATGAAAATTAATAATTTAATTTATTCGCTTATTTTTCTTTCTTTTTTACTTATTTCAAATATTTCATTTGCAGATGCTGAGGCAGGAAAAAAAATATTTAACAAGTGTAAAGCTTGTCATTTTATTGATAAAGAAAAAAATAAAGTTGGGCCTCATCTAGTAAAAATTTTTGGAAGAAAAGCGGCAGTTATAGAAGGTTTTAAATATTCTAATGCATTGAAAAACTCAAATATAATTTGGGATGAAGAGACTTTAAAAGCATATATTGCAAACCCCAAAAAATATGTGCCTGGAACTAAAATGTCCTTTTTTGGTTTAAAAAAAGAAAATCAAATTTTAGATCTGATAGAATATTTAAAAGAAGCAACAAATTAATAATAAATTGATTTGAATTATCTTATCGATGATTCAGCATGAATAGTATCTATATACGATTGAATTGCACAAAAGGTATATCGGCTGCTGGAAAATGAAACTCAACATGTTTGATTACAGCATGTTGTGACCGACATTCATTAAAGAAATAATAATTGGTATTCTAATTTACCATTTTTTTATCTAGTAACTGCAACTATTATTTATTAAATTTTTATTTGGGAGCTAATTCGTGAACGCTTTTCCAGTCACTAGTTACATAATTTATTATTAGGTTTCTTCTAATTCCTTGAATATTTTGTTTTGGAACGCCGTGCCAGGTATTTTCTCCTGCCATGAACATTAGTCCTAGATTTTGTTTATAGGGTGCTTTTGAGTGAAATGTTAAATCACTGTTATAAACAGTTGTTCCCCATTCACTAGAACCTGGATCATTCGAAAGATAAATAAGAAAAGTTACCATTTTTTCCTTAATATCTAGGTGTGGTTCTAACCAAAAAGATCCTGTATCCATAGTGTATTCTATTCTTAATTTTCCTTTTGATAAATTTTTTCCACAAATATTACTTAATTGTAAAATAATTTTTGGATCATTAAAAACATCGACAACATCCTTCATGCAACTATACTTGCTACAATTTTCTTTGTTCAAAAAAACTCTAGTACTATTATTTGTCTCTCTTTTTCCTGAATAAAAAGAAATTTCTGGAACTTCAATTGGTAATTTTAATAATTCTTCTGCAGTTTCAATTGGTAAAACCTTGTTATAAATCCAGTGATCGAAAGGATCCGTTCTATGTTCTACATTTTTTAAATTTTGATTTATCGTTTCAACTATATAATTTTCTTTTTTTTCTTCAACTTTATGTGTGCTTTCCATTGTACGTATGATCTCCGCTTATTTTGTATTATTTGATTAATTGCAGGTAAACTATCAATAATAAAATTATTTGAATTGACCTAAATCAAAAATAGTAATTTTATTTTATTAATATTAGAACAAAAATATTTTTTTTGATTTACATCAATTTTTTTTTAATAAAAAAAACTAAAAATTATTTTATATGCTATGCAAATTACAAAAAGATAAATCTCTTTTAGATTTAGTGCCCGACCACCCTGTTCCTAGATATACAAGTTATCCAACCGCACCTAACTTTAAACAAAATATTAATGGAAAAATATACAGTTCATGGTTAAAAAAAATCGAATCAAGTGAAAAATTTTCATTATATATACACATTCCTTTTTGTAATTCTCTTTGTTATTTCTGCGGTTGTAATACAATTTCAATTAAGAAATATGATCCAGTTGAACGATATGTAAAATTTTTGGTAAAAGAAATTTGTTTAATATCTTCAAAAATAAAATTTAAACCTTGTGTCTCGCATATTCATTTTGGTGGAGGAACTCCTTCTATTTTAAAACCAAAAGACTTGAAAGTAATAATGAATACAATTAATAATAAATTTAATATTCTTAAGAAATCTGAAATTGCAATGGAAGTAGATCCTAGATATTTTAAACTTGATTTAATTAATGTTTTAAAGAAACATAATTTCAATAGAATAAGTATTGGTGTTCAAGACTTCTCTAAAGTTGTACAAAAAAATATAAATAGAAATCAATCATTTAAAAATACTAAAGATTTAGTTGAATCTTTTAGAATCAACGGAATAAATAAAATCAACATTGATTTGATGTATGGATTGCCTTACCAATCTATGCTAGGTTTTATATCAACTTTAAATAAAGTTGTTTCTTTAAAACCTGATTGTATTTCAATTTTTGGTTATGCTCATGTCCCCTGGATGAAAAAAAGACAAAAACTTATCAAAGGTAAAGTTTTAGATAACAAAGAAAGACTACAATTGTGCAGAATAGCATCTGACTATCTTTCAAATAAAAATTATATTTCAGTCGGCATAGATCACTATGCTAGACATGATAGTTCATTAATTAAAAAATTAAAAAAAAGAAACTTAACAAGAAATTTTCAAGGTTATTCAGAGGATGATTCAAGGATTTTATTGGGTTTTGGTTCTTCTTCAATCAGTTCTCTTCTTGGAGGGTATATCCAAAATATTTCGAATGTTGTAGAATATATTGAGTCTTTAAAAAGAAATAAAATGCCAATTTTTCGAGGCTATAAATTCAAAAACAAAGACGAAATGTATGGAAATATTATTGGAGATTTGATGTGCTATTTGAGTGTAGATTTGCAAGAAATAAATAGAAAATTTAACAAAGAAAATAAACAGAATTTTCTAGTTAATGAATTGCAAAAAGTAAAACCTTTTATTGATAAAGGCTTTGTTACACTTAAAAATGATATTTTAACAATTAAACCATATGCTCGACCATTGACAAGAATAATAAGTTCATCATTTGATAAATATTTTAAAGCAAACAAAACAAAATATAGCCTAGGTATATAGTGTATATAGAATTGAAAAATATTAATGAAATATGATATTGCAATAATTGGCTCGGGTCCAAATGGTGATGCGCTTGCTTGTGCTTTAGCTGATACCAATCTTAAAATAGCAATTATAGACAAACAACCATTAAAAAAACTAGAAAATCCTAAAATTGATGGAAGAGATATAGCGTTGACACATCATTCAATAAAATCATTAAAAGAAATAGGTTTCTGGGATATTATTCCAAAAAATTTAATTTCTACAATTAAAACTGCCAAAATATTTGATGGAAATTCAAAATATTCATTAAATTTTGAACATAAAGATATTAAAAAAGATTTTTTAGGATGTTTAATTCCAAACTATTTAATTAAAAAATATTTAAAACAATTATTAAAAGGCAAGAAAAATATATTTTCAATAGAATCTGAATTATTAGATATTAAAATCCATGATGATTATTCTTCACTTACATTATCAAATGGTAAAAAAATAAGTGCCTCTTTAATTATAGGCGCCGATACTCGTTTTTCTAGTGCTAGATCAAAAATAGGAATTTCATCATTTGTTCAAGATTTTAAAAAAAATATGATTGTTTGTAGAATGAAAATTAAAAAAAATCATGGAAAAATTGCCTATGAATTTTTTAAATATAATCAAACACTAGCCTTACTTCCGTATATCAACAATGAGGCTTCGATTATAGTAACAGTTTCAAAAGAAAATTCTGAAAAATTGCTTAAATTAAAAATAAAAGATTTTAATAAAGAAATTGAAAATAATTTTAATTATTTTTTTGGTAAAATGAATTTAATAGGAAAACGTTATTCTTATCCAATGATTACAGTATATTCAAAAAATTTCATCTCTAGCCGATTTGCTTTAATTGGAGATGCTGCGGTAGGAATGCATCCTGTTACTGCTCATGGATTTAATTTAGGGTTGCAGGGAATAGAAATTCTTTGCAAAGAAATTAAATTAGCTTTAAAAAATAATATTGATATTGGATCGACTCCGATTTTAAAAAAATATCAGAAAAAATTACATCGTGTAGCTATACCAATATATCTAAGCACTAATGGTATCGTAAGATTATATACAAATGGGTCTAAACCAGCAAAAGTAGTTAGAAAATTTGCACTTAGAGCGGTCAATTCGATTAAACCCTTGAAACAAGCTTTTATGTCTGTCTTGGAATAAGTCTTAATTCAAATTTTTTTAAAACTTAAATTTAGACATTTGTTAGTAATTATATTAATAATATAATACTAATAACTAAGACAATTTTAACAAATGAATATAATGAACAAATGTAGCATAAACAAATGTAGCATATATAAGTTAATAGGTTCTTTAGTAGTTTCTCCAATAATTTATTACGTAGTGAAATTTTTTTCAAAAATAGCTGGTGTAACTTACGATATAACTCATGGAGATGCTTTTATCATATGGGTACTGCTAGCAATATTGGTTGTGCTATGCTTTAAATGTGAGCATAAAAATAGCAAAAAAAGAAAATAGATTTTTTAAGAAACTTTTTTGTGAAAACTTACTATATTATCTTCTTTTAAAACTTTGTTTCTAATCATTGCCTTTTTGAGTTTACCAACTAAATCAAGTATCATTTCGTCAGTATGAAGTGGTCCTGGCGTAAACCTTAATCTTTCAGTGCCCTCGGGTACTGTAGGAAAATTAATAGGTTGGACATATATACCTTCATCCTCAAGAAGTTCATCACTTATTTTTTTGCATTTTATAGGATCTTTAATTATCACTGGAACAATATGGGAGGTATTTTCCAATACTTTAATACCAACTTTACTTAATTCAAGTTTGGTTTTTAATGATCTTTGTTTTATTTCATCTCTTAAGTTGTTATGATCTTTTACAAATTTCACAGAAGCTATTGCACCAGCACAAATTACCGGGCTGATGCTAGTAGTAAAAATAAACCCAGGAGCTAAGCTTCTTATTGCATCTAAAAAATCTGTTTTACCTGCTACGTAACCACCTTGTAAACCAAATGCTTTTCCTAACGTTCCATTAATAATATCAACTTCATTTTGTAAATTTTCTCTTTCTGCAATTCCTCCGCCTTTTAA
>CAJXDV010000064.1 GCA_913052435.1 uncultured Pelagibacteraceae bacterium | reverse complement strand
TTGATTGCAATTGTTGGCACTGCATCCTTTGCTCTAGCACAAAGTTTTGCTGGTTTACTAATATCAAGAATTTTAATTGGAGCTGGTGTTAGTGCATGTTTAATGGGCCCTTTAACCGGATATAGAATTTGGTTTGCTGATGAATACCAACAAAGAGGAAATTCATGGATGTTAATGATAGCTTCTACTGGGTTTGTTTTTTCTACACTACCTGTTCAAATATTATTACCAATTTTTGGATGGAGATGGATTTTTGGTGGAATAACTATTTTAATATTTATTGTTATAATTTTAATATTACTTTTTATTCCTTCATGGAAAAGTAAAGTAGATAATAAAGATGAAAAGAATATTGGATCGTTATCAGATGTTTGGAAAAATAAATTTTTTAGAAGTACAATTCCTTTGGGCTTGTTTAATTATGGAGGAATGATTGCAATTCAAACTTTGTGGGCTGGCCCGTGGATGGTAAGGGTTGCTGGCTACAATCCTTTGGAGAGTGCGATAGGACTTTTTTGGATAAATACAACAATGTTAATAGCTTTTTTTGTTTGGGGTTACATTTTACCTAAAATTACCAAACTTGGTCTAGAGACAATAAAATTAATGAAGTTTGGATTGCCAATTAGTTATTTATCTTTACTTGTCATTATTATTTCTGGCGAGAATGCAGGAGCTATACATTTTACTATTTATATACTTACTTCAATTGTGCTAACTCTTACTCAGCCCGCTGTAGCCCTATCTTTTCCAACTAGTCTAGCCGGAAAATCATTAACATCATTTAACTTACTTATTTTTTTAGGTACTTTTATAATGCAGTGGGGAATTGGTTTGATCATTGATTTATCGCAATATCTTGGAAAAGGAGAAATTCAAAGTTTTCAAATATCATTTTCTTTTTATTTGTTAATTTGTATTTTAAGTTATTTATTCTTTGTTTTTAATAATAGAAATGCATAAATTTACTTTGTTTCCATACTCAATATATTTAGTACAAAGAATAGTAAATAATGAAAAAAAAAACTAAAATGATATTTTTAAAAATATTATTTTATATTTTTGTAATCTATTTTTCAGTTTCATTAATCATATATTTTTATCAGCGAAACCTGATGTATCATCCTGGAGCAAATAACTATTTAAACGAAGGTCCACTAAATCATAAAATTGATAAAATATATATTAATTCTGATAAAAATTTGATTGGTTGGCATCACAAAAAAAATAAAAATTTTAAAACACTATTATTTTTTCATGGTAATGCCGGGAAATTAGATAATCGAATTTATAAACTCAATGAGTTTGCCAATTTAAATTTGAATTATTTGATTTTTGCTTATAGAGGTTTTAGCGGCAACGAAGGAAAACCAAGCGAGCAAGGCATTTATAAGGATGCAAAAGCTGCCAAAGAGTGGCTAAATTCAAACAATGTAAACGATCAAAGCATAATTTTATATGGAGAATCTCTTGGTACAGCAGTTGCTATAGAACTGGCAAAAGAAAATAAATTTGCAGGTGTGATCTTAGAATCGCCATTTACATCGATGGAAATTTTGGCTCAGAAATTTTACCCATATTTACCCGTCAAAATGATTTTGAAAGATAAATACAAATCAATTGATAAAATCAACAAGATTGTTTCTCCAATTTTGGTAATACATGGAAAAAAAGATAAAATTGTTCCTTTCTACATGGGTGAAGAAATATATAAAAGATTTACAGGAACAAAATTTAAATATTTTAGTGATTATGACGATCATATGATTGATTTTAATAATGACTTAATAAATTCTATTAAATCATTTATTAGCAGTTTAAATTAGGACACAATTTAAACAAATACCCATCATCTTTGTTTAATATTTTTTAATCATGAAAAAATTATTATTCTTTATTTTGTTTTCATTTTATTCAACAATATCTTTTGCAGAATTAAATGAAATTAATTATGATAAATATTTTTATATTGGAAAGATGAAATCTTATCATGATGAGTTTACTTTATATTTTAAAACAAGAGAAAAAGCTATTTTGGCCAAAGGTCAGAATTCAAACTATATTACTGATTACCCTCAAGATTTGTATATTTATGATCATTCTACAAAAAAAGATTACCCTTTGATTTCTTATGATTGGTTTCCTAAAAAAGCAAAAATAATTTCGAAAAATTATAACTATCCAGTTTTTCCAGAAGATTTTGCATATTATTTGTTAAACGATAACAATACTTTAATTTTGGTAAGTGCAGTTAAGGATTATAATCAAAATTTGAAATATGATATTAAGAATAAGGAGCTTACAATCTATAAAAATCGAGGAAAATTAAATTTTATTATCTCAACTTATGCAAAAAGTTGTGGTTATAAATCTCTCAATAATAATTTTGAATGTAAGCTTTATAAACCACTGATTTCAATAAATTTACTTAATTCAATTGAGTAAATGCACTTGCAAACTGTTCGGCATTAAAGACTTGTAGATCATCTTCTTTTTCGCCTAACCCCAAACCTACAATTGGCATTTTGTACTTTTTAGAAATTGCAATTAGAATACCTCCTTTTGCCGTTCCGTCCAATTTTGTCATGATTAAACCTGTAATAGGAATAATTTTATTAAATTCCTCTAATTGATTAATAATATTTTGTCCTGATGTTGCATCTAAAACTAAAATCACTTCGTGTGGTGCACTTTCATCATTTTTTTTAATTACATTTCCTATTTTTTTAAATTCATCCATTAAATTTTTTTTATTTTGTAATCTTCCAGCCGTATCTATAATAACTTGATCAATATTATTTTTTTTTGCGTACTCTAATGCTTTATAAGCAACCGAAGCAGGATCTGAGCCTGGATTAGATTTAACTATTGTAGCATTGACTTTTTCAGCCCATTTTTCTAGTTGATCAATAGCTGCAGCTCTAAATGTATCACAAGCTGAAAATAATACTTTATTTTGATTTTCTTTAAATATTTTTCCAATTTTGCCAATTGTTGTTGTCTTTCCTACCCCATTAACTCCAGATACTAAAATAACATTTAACTTTTCCTTTTTTTCAAAAAAACTTTTTTTTTCTAAAGGTTTCATTAGCTCTATTATGTATTCTTTTAAAATGTTATTTACTTCGGTGATTGGATCTTTTTTAGGATCAATTTTTTTTTGTGCAATTATGTCTATTATTTCTGAGGAGGCATCAACACCTACATCGGAACTTATTAAAAATTCCTCAATTTTATCTAATGTAATGTCATCTATTTCTTTTTTAATTATTATTTCTCTTAATCCAGAAGCAATATTGTTTGCACTTTTTTTAAAACCTAGCTTAAATTTTTCAAGAATACCCATTAAATATTAATATTAATTTCCTCAACTTGTGAGACTGGACCTTTCATATTTATATTATTTTTTTCATCGATACTAATTAATAGTTTACCCGTACTAAATTCAATTTCAGTTTTTGAATTAGAAAGACTTTCTAGGTTTGCAGCAACTGCGGTTGCACACGCAGCTGTCCCACACGCCTTAGTTAAACCTGCGCCCCTTTCCCAAACTTTAATTTTTATTAATTTACTAGTAATTTTTTTTGCTAGAGTAACATTGCATCTTTCTGGAAATAATTCGTGATTTTCAATTTCAGGACCAATTTTTTCTAGGTTAAAATTATCTATATTTTCCACAAAAAAGATTACATGAGGGTTTCCAACATTAATAGCTATTCCACCAACAAATTCTTTGTTGTCGTTATCAATCAATTTTAATTTTAAATTTTTTGTATCTGAATCTTTACTTAATGGTATTTCATTCCAATTCATTTTAGGTAAACCAATTGTTGTTTCTACTTGATTGTTTTCAAGAATTATAGATTTCAAAATTTTTGAGGCGACAGATAAGTTAATTTCGTTTTTATTATTTTCTTTAGATAATAAATAAGCAACACATCTTGTACCATTTCCACATGCATCTGATTTGCCTCCATCTGAGTTATAAAACTCTAACTCAGCATCAGAATTGTTATCTTTTTTAATAAATATTAATTGATCACATCCAATAAATTCACGATCACAAATTTTAACTATTTGATCATTAGATAAATTTATAACTGTTGTTCTTTGGTCAATGATTACAAAATCATTACCTAAACCATCCATTTTAAAAGCTTTAAATTCCATATAAATAAATACTTAACTTATTTATTGACTTTTTGAACCTCTATTATAGTTTATCGCCGTTTCCGCAAAATACAGCAATTTGCGGTGTCTTTGTTTACAAAGAGATCGACACCAGTCAGCGAGGGTTCGCCCACTGGTGCGATAATTGCTGTGTGAAATTATGTTTGAAAATTTAACAAATAAATTTGAAGAAATATTTTCTTCACTAAAAAAAGCACCCTCTCTAGATGAGAGACAAGTTGACGAAGGTTTAAAAAGCATAAGACTAGCTCTTCTCGAAGCCGATGTTTCTCTTGATGTTGTTAAAGAATTTATCAATAGACTAAAACCAAAAGCACTAGGTCAGGAAATAGTTCGATCAACGTCGCCAGGACAAATGGTGGTAAAAATAGTCTATGATGAACTTGTTTCATTTTTAGGCGACAAAAATTCAGAAGTACAGCTAAATGCGGTTCCTCCAGTACCAATTATGTTAGTTGGACTTCAAGGATCAGGTAAAACAACTACTACGGCAAAATTAGCAAGATTTTTAGAAAAAAATAATAAAAAGAAAGTAATGATGGCCAGTCTTGATATCTACAGACCTGCCGCTCAAGAGCAATTAAGATTATTAGGTGAACAGAACAATATTCCAACATTGCCTGTAATTGAAGGACAACTTCCAGCAGATATCTGCAGAAGAGCAATTAGTGCTGCTAACTTAAATGGTTCAGAAGTTATTTTACTTGATACAGCAGGACGTACTCAAATTGATTTTCAAATGATGAATGAGATCAAACAAATTGAAGATATAGTTAATCCATCTGAAACAATATTGGTTGCAGATTCTTTAACAGGTCAAGTTGCTGCTAATGTTGCAAAAGAATTTAAAAATACTGTTAATTTGACCGGTATAGTTCTTACAAGATCAGATGGTGATGCTAGAGGTGGAGCGGCATTAAGCATGAAATATGTTGCCGACGTTCCAATTAAATTTCTAGGTGTTGGAGAAAAAATAGAAAATTTTGAGGTTTTTTACCCCGATAGAATAGCAAACAGATTATTGGGAATGGGAGATATAGTTTCTTTAGTCGAAAAAGCCGCTGAAGATTTAGATCAAGAAAATTTAGAAAAAACTGAAGAAAAAATTAAAAAAGGACAATTTTCATTAGAGGATTATCTGTCACAACTTAGACAGATGAAAAAAATGGGAGGAATCGAAGGAATTATGTCTTTTCTTCCCGGTGTTTCCAAAGTTAAATCTCAAATGGATCAAACTGGCGTTGATGAAAAAATAATTACTCAAAATGAAGCGATAATATTATCTATGACAAAAAAAGAAAGAGAAAATCCAAAAATAATAGATGGATCTAGAAAAAAAAGAATTGCTAATGGCTCTGGAACCGACATAGCCAATATCAATAAATTGTTAAAACAATTTAAAATGATGTCTGAAATGATGAAGAAGATG
>CAJXDV010000063.1 GCA_913052435.1 uncultured Pelagibacteraceae bacterium | reverse complement strand
AGCTTATCAAAAAGGGATTTTTCTAGAGTTACAGAGCCTTTAAAACTTTTTGGAGTTAATGTAAAATCAAAAAATAATTCATTGCCAGTAGAAATACAGGGAACAAAATTTTTAAGACCAATAAATTACATTGAAAATAAAGGCAGTGCGCAGTGTAAAAGTGCAGTTATGTTGGCGGCTTTAAACGCTCCAGGAATTACAAAAATAAAAGCCAAAAAATCTAGAAATCATACTGAAATACTTTTTAAAGAATTAAATATTCCAATTAAAATAAAATCAAAAGACAATTACGATCATATCGAAATAGAAGGTTTAAAACAATTTCAGTCATTTAACTACGCTGTTCCTGGTGATATAAGTTCAAGTGCGTTCTTTATTGTTTTAACACTGCTCTCAAATAAATCTGAAATAGTTATTAGTAAAATAAATATTAATAAAAGTAGAATCGGTATAATAAAAATACTAAATAAAATGAATGCAAAAATAAAATATAAAAATAAAAAAATATATAAAGGTGAGGAAACTGCCGATCTTCATGTAAAAAGTGTTAATAAATTAAAACCTGTAAATTGTCCAAGCAGTTTGAATAGTTCGGCAATTGATGAATTTATAGTTATATTTTTAATTGCAGCAAAGGCAAACGGAATTTCTATTTTTAGAAATTTGAGCGAATTAAACAAAAAAGAAAGTCCCAGACTAGATATAGCAATTAAGTTTTTATCAATGATAGGTATAAAAGTAATAAGAAAAAAGGATAATATCAAAATTTATGGAAATCCTAATTTAAAACTAAAAGGTAAATATGTTGTAAAAGATTTCTTGAAAGACCACAGAGTTTTTATGATGTCATGCATAGCTGCAGTAACTTTTGGTGGCAACTGGAAAATTTACGATAAAGATTCTATCAATACTTCTTTTCCAAAATTTTTAAAAATCTTAAAAAATTTAGGAGCAAAAATAAATTGAAAAAAAGAAAAAATATAATAACTGTTGCAATAGATTCGCCTGGAGCTGCAGGAGCAGGTACTCAAGCAAAACTTATCGCCAAACATTATAATCTATTTTATTTAGATACTGGAAAAATATATAGATACATAGGTTTGTTAAAATTAAATTATCCAATAAAATTTTCTTATAGTTTAATTAAAAAAGAGATCTGTAAAATGAAAATAAAAGACCTTGAAAATAAAAATTTGTTAACAGATAAAGTTGCTATTTCTGCTTCGATAATTGCAAAAGATAAAAAAATTAGAAACATTGTTCATAAATTTCAACAAAAATACGCTTACTCTCCACCTATTAAATATATAGGTTCTGTTCTCGATGGAAGAGATATAATTACTGTTCAAGTTAAAGATGCAATGTTTAAATTTTTTATAACAGCTAACCTCAAAACACGTGCTAAAAGAAGATATAAAGAATACAAAAGTTTAAAAAAAAAAATTACATATAAAGAAGTAATAAAATCCCTTAGAAATAGGGATAAATCTGACAAGAAAAGAAGGTACGGGCCGCTTAAAAAAACAAAAGATTCAATCTTGATTAATACTACTAAATTAAGTAAGAAAGCCTGCTTTAGAAAAATAAAAGAAATTATGGACAGGAAATTGAATAATTAATGGAAATATACAAAGACCTATCTTCGCCAACTAGTCAAAAATTCGAAAAATTACTTAACAATCAACTATCAAAAAATAAAATAGAGGAAGGAAAAATTATTGACGGTAAAATAACAAAAATTACTGATAAATATGTTTTTCTTTTTATTCCAGGTTTAAAAAGCGAGCCGGTTATAGATATAAATGAAATGAAAATGATTGGCATGCAAGACAAGGTAATTGAGGGTGCAACAATTCCGGTACTTTTGGAGACAATGGAAAATAAAAATGGTGATGTGGTTGTATCTGCTCATAAAGCTTATAAAATTAAAGGCTGGTATGAATTAGAAAAAGCTTATGAACAAAATCAATCTATTAACGGTAAAATTATCTCAAAATGTAAAGGAGGTGTCATTGTAGAACATATAGAAACTGGATCACTGATGTTTTGTCCAGGTTCTCAGATATCAGATAAGCCGATTAAAAATATTGATCACCTGACTGGTGTAGAACAGAAATTTGCAATAATAAAATTGGATAAAGTTAGAGGAAATGCTTGTGTCTCAAGAAGACAAATTGTTTTTTCAAACAAAAAAGAAGATAAAATAAAAATTATCGCTAAATTTAAAGTAGGTGACATTATTAAAGATGCTGTAGTTAAAGGATATTCATCTTTTGGTTGTTTTTTTGAAGTTAACAATGAAATAGATGTTTTGGTTCATTTGCAAGAAATATCTTATTCAAGAGTAAATCATCCAGAAGAAATATTTAATATAGGTGAAAAACATGACCTAAAAATTATTAATATTGATATGGAAAAATTGCAAATTGGATGTTCAATTAAACAACTTTCACCAGATCCTTTCGAGCATATTTCAAATTATGAAATAGGAAAGCAATACAAAGTCAAAGTAGTGAAAATAACAGACTATGGTTGTTTCTGTGAATTAGAAGCTGGTTTAAGTACTTTGCTTCATAGTAGCGAGATTAGCTGGACTAAAAAAAACGTATCTCCAAATAAATTATTTAATATAGGCGATCAAATTGATTGTGTAATTACAGAAATTGATAAAATTAAAAGAAGAGTTGCAATATCACACAGACTAACGACTGAAAATCCATACACAACCCTGGAAAAGAATAACCCTGTGGGTTCTGACATAGATTGTATTGTCAAAAGTGCAAATGAATATGCTCTTTATGTTAAATTAGGTAAGTTTGATATAGAAGGTTTTTTGCATTCTAATGATCTTTCTTATACTGGCAAACCCGAAGAAGAATTAAAAAAATATAAAAAAGGTGATAAATTAAAAGTTAGAGTTCTAGAAATTAAAAACTCTGAACAAAAAGTTAGAGTTGGATTAAAACAATTAGATAAAGATCCATTTGATTGGTTTAAAGATAAAAAAGTCAATGATACAATCACAGTTCAGGTAACCTCATCAAATAATAAAGGATTGATGATTAAACCAGAAGGATGTGACTTAAAATTTTTAATAAAAAAATCACAAATTGCTTTAAACACAACAGATGCTAGACCTTCACGTTTTGTTGGAGGTGAAAGAATTGATGCTGCTATTGCTGATTTAGATTTAGATAAAAGAAAAGTAAGTTTAAGTATTAAATTGCTTGAAGAACTTCAGAATAAAGAGGCGGTATCAAAATTTTCAAACCCATTAAGTGGAAAAAACCTACCTTTCTCATCGCTTTCAGAACAATTAGATGATAGAAAGAAGAAAAAAATTTCTGAATAAATAAAAATTTGTCAGTCTCAAAATCAGACTTAATTAAAGAACTTGCAGACGGTTACCCTAATTTTTTAAGGAAAGATTTAACAAAATTAGTTGATATTGCCCTTTATGAGATGCAGAACGCTCTCAAGAGAGGAGAAAGAGTTGAGTTAAGAGAAGTATTTTCCTTAGAACCAAAAATTCAAAAAGCAAGAATATCTCGTAACCCAAAAACAAATGAAAAAGTAAATACACCTGAAAAAAAAACTATATTATTTAAGATGTCAAAAGAATGGTCAAAAAAAATAAATGAAAAAGAATAAAATCTTTATTGCTTGTGATAGCGCCAATTTAACTAAAATTAAAGAAATAATTAGCAAAACTCAAACAACTAAACTTAAAATTGGGTACAAGTTTGGATTGGAGTTTTTAAATTCTAAAGAAGGTAGATCATTTATTGCAAAAATAAAAAATAAAATAGTTTTTGCCGATTTAAAATTGCATGACATTCCAAATACTTGTGCATCAACAGTAAAAGCAATAAAAGACCTTAAAGTTAATTATTTAACTATTCATGTAAGTTCCGGTTTGAAAGCATTAAAAGTATCAAAAAAAGTTTCTGGCAAAACTAAATTAATTGGTGTTACAACCTTAACATCGTTTGACAACAAAAGTTTAAAACAAATAGGATACAATAAAAATTTAAATAAATTAGTTATTCATCAAGCAAAGCTAGCAGCTAAGGCAAATCTTGATGCATTAGTTTGTAGTGCCCATGAAGTTAAAGATGTAAAAAAATTTTTCAAAAAGGAAATTATAACCCCTGGAATTAGATTTAATTCAAATATGAATGATCAAAAAAGAGTGATGACACCAAAACAAGCTTTTAAAAATGGAAGTGATTGGCTTGTAATAGGAAGACCTATTACTAAAGGAAATATCAAAAATAATCTTATAAAGTTAATTAATCATCTTGGTAAATAATGGATGCAAAAATATGTGGAGTTAAAGATTCCAATACTTTAAACTATATTATTGCTCATAAATTTTCACCAAAGTTCGTGGGTTTTATTGTTAACTATTTAAAATCTAAAAGATATATTGAATTTTATAAATTAAAGAAATTAATTAATATAGAAAAAAAAAAAATTAATTTCGTGGCTGTTTTAGTAAATCCCGATGAAGATATTTTAGAGAAAATTAAAAACTTAAATTTTGATTATTATCAGTTGTATGATGTAACTGCTGACAAAACAAAATTAATTAAAGAAAAGTATAATAAAAAAATTATTTCTGCTTTAACAATTGAAAATAAAAATGATGTAGAAAGGTACAAGAGTTATGAGTCAATTTCGGATATTATATTGTTTGATAGTAAAGGATATGAGAAATCTGTTGGATTTGATCATGAGCTACTAAATGATGTACCAAATACAATTATTAAGATGTTGGCGGGAAACATTCAATATGATGATAAACTTGATAAATATTCTGAAATAACAGATATTGTTGATATTTCGGGGGGGTTGGAAACATCGGGAAAAAAGGATATTTCAAAAATAAACATTTTTTTAGAAAATATTAACAAAGTTAAAAATGAGAATTAAAAAAAACATACCTTTAATTGATCAACACGATAAGTATGGATTCTGGGGAGGAAAATTTGGTGGAAGCTTTATACCCGAAACATTAAAAAAACCTGTTGACGATTTAACAAAAAGTTTTGCAAAGCTTAGAAAAAACAAAAATTTTTTAAAAAAAAGAGATTATTATTTTAAAAATTATATTGGTTCTCCCACTCCTTTTATAAAATTAGAAAATTTATCTAAACATTTAGGAGGTGCTCAAATATGGACAAAAGTTGTTTCAGAAGCAAATGGTGGAGCTCACAAGATTTATAATGCAACAGTGCATGCATTAATTTGCAAAAATATGGGCAAAAAATACATAGTTGGAGATACTGGTGCGGGATATGCGGGGAAAATGTTAAGTATGGCTGCTAAAAAGTTTGGACTAAAGTGTAAAATCTTCATGGGCGTTAAAGACATTAAAAGACAAAAGCCCAATTGCGACGCTATGAAAAAAAATGGTGCCGAAATAGTCCCAGTTTATTCTGGAAGCCAAACTCTAGTTGATGCAGTCAGCGAATGTATGAGATATTGGGTTTCTAACTGTGATACAACACATATGTGTGTTGGATCAACTGTTGGGCCTAATATATTTGTAAAAATTTGTGGATGGAGCACAAGTCAAATTTCAAGAGAACTGAAATCTCAAATTAAAAAAGAATTTGGAAAAATTCCAAATAAATTAAAATTAATAAATTGTGTGGGAGGTGGTAGTTCAAGTTA
>CAJXDV010000062.1 GCA_913052435.1 uncultured Pelagibacteraceae bacterium | reverse complement strand
CCAGTTAAAAATGGTTTATCATTTTCATCAAAATCATTTGTAATTAATTTTGCGGCATTTGCATCTGTTCTTGCTAAAATTATTAGTGGTACATCCGCTATATCAGCGGCTAAACGTGCAGCTTTTAAATTTTTTATCATCGTTCCTGTTGGAACTAGAACTTTTCCTCCCATATGACCACATTTTTTTTCACTTGCTAATTGATCTTCAAAGTGAACGCCGCCAGCACCTGCTTTAATAAACTTTTTCGTAAGTTCAAATACATTAAGCGGTCCTCCAAAGCCTGCTTCTCCGTCTGCAACTATTGGCAACATATAATCTACTCTATCTTTATTTATAATTTTACCATCTCTAAGTTCCATATGTTGAATTTGATCAGCTCTCAATAAAGCATTATTCATAGCTTCAACTAATTTTGGAGCACTATCATATGGATATAAGCTTTGATCAGGATACATTTCTCCTGCACTATTAGCATCGGCTGCAACCTGCCAACCACTTAGATAAATTGCTTTTAATCCAGCTTTGGCATGTTGAACTGCATGATTTCCTGATAATGAACCAAGTGTAGCTATATAAGGTTCAGTATTTAATAATTTCCACAATTTTTTCGATTGTAATTTACAAAGTGTATGCTCAATTTTTATTGACCCTCTTAATCTTTCAACTTCTCCACGTGTATAATCTCTTTTAATTCCGACAAATCTGTTTAGATCATACGATATATTCTCGGCTGACATTTGCTCTTTTCCTTTGTTTAATTGATTTTAACTTTGATAAATGAATTTATTTATTTTTCTTAAATTCTTCTGTAAATTCATTCATTCCACTAGATCCCCAGTCGCAATGATCGTCTCTCAAATAAACTCCCCTGCTCTTATAATCTTTATGTTCCTGTTGATTAGTAGTTTGATCGTTATTTTCTGTGGTATTAATTCTATTTTTGTTCATGTAAATTTTATAATTTACAATATTTACAAATTCTACAAAAAAGATTATTATACCAGTAAATTAAATAAATTTTTTGTAAATAATAATTTACAAAGTTTACAAATAGTAAATGAGTCAATTAGATTTAAAAATTGGACCAAAAATAAAGGCTTTTAGAAGACAAGCCGGTCTCCAAGCAAATAAACTTGCATCACAACTTAACATTTCTCCAAGCTATTTGACATTAATTGAAGGTGGAAAAAGAAAAATTGATGGAGAACTTCTTTTAAAAATCTGTGAAGAATTAAAAATAAATATTTCTGATCTCACTAACAAATCAGACATTAATATGTTTAATACAATATCTGAATTGTTAGATGATAAGTTATTTGAAGACTTGGACATTTTAGGACCTGAAGTCAAAGATTTAGCAAATAGTAATCCAAAGATTGGTAGGGCATTAATAAGGTTGGGAGATATTTTAAAAAAAAAAGATCATGAGCTGATAAATAAAATTGAAAAATTATCCGGTAAAATGGTTGACAATAGAAAAAACTCTTTTCCTGGAGAAGTTGTTGCTGATTTTTTTCAAGAAAACAAAAATTATTTCCCTAAACTTGAAGAATTTGCAGAAAAAAATTTTCTAAAAATACAAAAAAATAATCGAACAAGATATTTATCTTTATGTGATTTTTTAAAAATGGAATATGGTATCACAGTTAAAGATATTATTCCTGAGCAAGGAAAACCATTTTCAAAAATATATAAAAAAGATACTAAAGAACTTTTTTTATCTGATTATATAACTCTGGAAACAAAAAAACTATATGCTGCTTCCCAAATTGCACAAGAAGGTGCAAATAATGAAATAGAGAAATGTCTATCAAATTTTTTTTTTCCAACAGAAGAGTCTAAGAAATTAACTAGAGTTGCTTTATTAAACTATTGCGGTGCGGCAATTCTTATGCCTTACAAATTATTTCATCAAGAATGCCATAAATTAAAATATGATTTAGAATTATTGCAAAATACCTTTGCAACATCTTTTGAGCAAGTGGCTCATAGAGTGTGTTGTTTGCAAGATCCAAAACTTCCTGGAATTCCATTTCATATGCTCAGAGTAGATATAGCTGGTAATATTTCAAAAAGATTTTCTCTTTCAGGTATTGAAATACCTAGGTATGGCGGAGCTTGTCCAAGATGGAATATTTATTCAGCATTTACTACTCCTGGAAAAATTCATGCGGCTGTAAGTAAAATGTCAAATGGAGAAAAATATGTTTGCATAGCAAGAACTGTTGAGAAAGGTATTGGAAGATTTGGAGAGTCAAAAAGTATGCTATCAATTGGGCTTGGCTGTCAGGCTAAGTATGCAAAAGATTTTGTATACACTGAAAATCTTAATATAAATGATAAAAAATTTGAGATTCCAATTGGCGTCTCATGTAGAACTTGTGATAGACTTGATTGTTCACAAAGAGCTTTTCCTCCGCTACATAAAAAATTTGACGTAGATATAAATTTAAGAGGAGTATCTGTTTATGTTAATGATTAAAAAAACCTTTATTTATAATGTTTTTTTTAATTCTCTTTATTTCTTTTTCTTGAAATAAGCTGAGTTAAAGAGTCAACCATCATATCAGAAGCTTTAAAGATTTCATTTGGTTTAAAATCGTGAGATAAACTTTTTTCTTCATTTGACTTGTCTTCAATAATTATCCCTTTATCTGGAGAATTGTCTTTTATATAAATTAATATCAGCCATTCATCATCTGCTGATTCGTCCCATTTAATAAAAATTTCTCCTGTCTCAAATCTTCTATCTATACATTTTAATATCGACATATGTTTAGTAATATATCTTTTATTTAATTGAAAAACTAAACTATTAGCACTTCTATAAAAACTTTCTAAAGCAAGCTCTATTTTTTGTCTTTTTAAATTATATTCTTTTTCCTTTTCTAAAAGAACTTCTCTATCATCGCTCTCATGGACTTGAACACCTAGGGCTTCTACTCTTTCTCTAATTTTTTGATCTCTTATTAGTCTGTATTTATTTTTTAATTTTTCTATTCTTTCTTGAAGTCCAGCGTAATCTTCTCTTTTTTCTTTTAATGAAACTTTCTCTAACTTTTCTAATTCTTTAACTTCTCTAACTCTAAATTTATCAATTTGTTTCTCAAGCTTTAACTCTTCTAAAAATCTTTTTTGTCTTTCCGCTTGTTCTTGTCTTAAAATTGCCTGTTCTTTTCTTAAAAATAGTTTTATATCTTTCGTTCTTTTCTTTTCTAATCTCACCTCATCTTTTAATTGTTTTTCTTTTAATTTTAGATTTTGAGTTTCTTCTTCTTTTTTTTGTTTTTCTAGTTCTAGTTTTTCTTTTTCCTTTTTTTCTATAATCTCTAGCTTAAGCTTCCTTTTCTCCTCTACTCTTATTGATTTAAATTCTTGAATTTTATTCTTAATTTTTTGGAAAAATTTTGCAATAAACTTATCTATTACTAAAAGGTTGAAATTAAATTTAAAGTTAAATTTTGACTTAAGGTTTTCTTCAAACCTAACAGACTTTGAAATAAAGCTATCTGATTTTTTTCTTTTAATTACCTTTTTTAATTTTTTTTTTTTTGATCTAATTTTATATTTTTTATTTCTAATTCTTTTTTTTTTATTTTTTTGAATTTTATTTTTTATTTTTTTTCTTATTCTTTTAATAATAATCTTTTTTGATTTTCTCAAGTTGGGTAATTTTCTTTTTTTCTTTATTAAATTCTTTTTTCTTTTTTTTTTCATTGAAATTAAATTACTGATTTATCAGTAATAAATTAATAAATATAGTCTCTAGTGTTAGGCACCGATGTATTATCTTTGGATAGTTGCAATTGAAATACAACTTGATCTCCCCATTTAAATACCATTTCACAACTGGCAAGATAAAATTCCCACATTCTGATAAATTTTTCATCAAATTTCTCTAATATAAGGTTTTTATTCGACAAAAATCTTTCCTTCCAATGTCTCAAAGTGTGTGAGTAATGCATTCTTAATACTTCTACATCAGAAATAATCAGTCCAGAATTCTCTATTGGTAACGCTAATTCACTTAAACTTGGTGTGTATCCACCTGGAAAAATATATTTTGTAATCCATGGCTGGGGGTCTCTTGGCGGGTTGGTCGATCCTATAGTGTGTATAAGTGCAACACCTTTATCTTTTAAAAGTTTGGAGATCGTATTAAAATACGTTTTATAATATTTTCTTCCAACATGTTCAAACATTCCAACACTTACTATTCTGTTAAATTTTTCATTTAACTGTCGATAATCTATTAATTTGAATTCAACTTGATTACTTAAATTCATTTCTTTGGCTTTATTATTGCTGTACTCAAGCTGATTCTTAGAAAGAGTAATCCCTGTTACAGTAGCTTTAGTTTTTTTTGCTATCTCAATGCCAAGTGTTCCCCAACCTGAACCTATATCTAAAACTTTTTGATTTGGTTTGATGTTAAGTTTTTTTATTATGTGATCAATTTTATTTACTTGTGCTTCTTCCAACGTATCGTTTTCATTTTTAAAATATGCACATGAATATTGTCTATGTGAATCTAAAAATAAATCGTAAAGCTCTTCAGAAATGTCGTAGTGATGACTAACATTTTTTTTTGATTCTATAATTTTATTAAAGTTTGTTAAATATCTAAAGGTTCCTTTTAGTTTATTCAATATTCTATTGTAAATATTAATTTCTCCTCTCCCTATATTTTTTAAAGTTATGTCTAAAAATTCTGTAAGAGTTCCATTTTCAATTTTTAGAGATCCATTTGTATAAGCTTCACCAAAATATAAGTCTGGATATAAAAGTAATTTATAATTTAAACTTTTGTCTAATAATTTTAATTCTATAGGTTTTTCTTTTAATGGTTTGCCAATTACAAATTTATTAGAATTCGAATCGATTAAAATAAATCCGTCATATTTAAATAATTTATCAAGAAAGTTCGCCAAATACATTTTATGCAGTCTTTAAATTTTCAATATCAAAGTTTAATTTTTTTAATTTTAAAAGAAGTTCATTTTTATCATTTTCTGATAAAAGTTTTAATGGTGGTAAAATATTTTTAAAAATTTCATTTTTTTGAGACATGAATGTATGAAGACCTGATATTAAATTATATTTTTCAAAAGTTGCTCTTACATCACATAATTTTTGATTCAAATGCTGAGGAGAATTATTAATAAAATTATCATAAACTTCTCTAGCCAAAGATGCTGTCACATTTGTTGTTGCAGTAATTACACCTGAACAACCTAACTCAAGTCCTTTTAATAACTTAGACTCGGAACCGGGCATAACTGAAAAATTTTTAATTTTTAAATTTTCGTACAAATTATAAGAACTATCTTTTACTCCAACAATTTGTTTTGGGAATTTTTCTACTAATTTTTCAACGCAACTTTTACTAAATTTATAACCTGAAAGTTTTTCAAAATTGTACAAAATAATTTTGCTCTCATTGATTTCATTAATTATTCTTGAATAAAAATCGATAACATTATCATCTCCATATTTATAATAAGCGGGAGGCATAATTAAAAATGTGTCAAAGCCCAGAGACTTAGAAATTTTCATCAAATTAATTGTGTCTGCTAAAGAATTCAGGCCCGTTCCTATAATAAATTTATCTTTATATTTACTATTTGGTAATTTATTAATTAGTTGGATTTTCTCACTTAAAGATACTAATTGTGACTGACCAGTGCTTCCAAAAAAAATAGCACCATGGCAACCCATATCAATAATATTTTCCCCATGTTTAAT
>CAJXDV010000061.1 GCA_913052435.1 uncultured Pelagibacteraceae bacterium | reverse complement strand
AGTCTGATGAAATCTATTGATTATACAAATTATAGATATGGACGTTCAACTTTAAGCCTAGCTGATGCGGGTCTAAATAAAAAAAGGAATATAAGAAGAAAATATTTTTCAAAAATTGATACTGCTAATTTTGATTATTTGCCAATTGTAAAGGTTAATTAAAATTATCAATGCTTGAAATGTTATCCAAAGATTTTTTGAACTGATCTAAATTTTCACGGTTTGAAACCCAAATTATTGCGAAAAGTAAAATTATAATTAGAAATACGGGTAACAAAGTAATAAAAGATAAAGATTGAAAAATTAACAATAAATATACAGATAAAAAAATAAAAGATCGTAAAAAAACGGTTTTTTTAAAAACCGCAATTATAGAAAAAGAATGAATTAAGAGATTAAAAAAACTCATTTTAGATGGACCGTAATATCTCAAACCTTTAATAGAGGATATGGAAATTCGATCTGGAATTAATTTGGTTAATGATCCTGAAAAACTACTCCAAGCCGAAAGTTCATTGGTCATTTTGGTTACAGAATCTCTAGGTAAACAACTGTAATTCCCAAATTTAATTAGGTGTCCTGTTAATATATAAGTTATATATTTATGAATTTCATAACAAAATTTGAATAGCGGTCCTTCTGATCTTTTTACTCTATCTGCAGTAATAACTTTATCAGGATATTTCTTTGACTTATTAAAAAGCAGATTCAATTCCTCGGGTCTATCTTCGCCATCTGCATCCATGGGTATTACATAATCAAATTTTTCCCTTTCGATGATAAATTTTAACCCGGTGGCAAAACATCTTGCGTGTCCTTGATTTTTTTTCATATTCAAAACTTTCACCGATTTTATTTTTTTAAAATTTGAATCTATATCTGACTTTGCTTCGGTTGAGAAATCATCAATAATTAAAACAGACACTTCTGATTCCCATTCAATAATCTGTAAATCGATTTCTTTTAGGAGTTTTGAGATCGACTTCCAATCATTGTATACGGGTATTAAAATTATAAACTTTTTCATTTTTTCCCAATCATACAAACATTATGGTTAAAATTTTTAAGTTGTAATAAAACTACATAAGACAATGTACTTGAAATGGTACAAATCTTATTTACAGGTATATTTTCATTATAATCTCCAATTACAATTATTCCTCCATCTGTATTCTCGGGTATTTCTTTTATTCCATGCCACAAACCTCCTGTCCATTTCGGTTTCGATTTTAGATGATATGATAGATTTCCTGCTTCCCATACATTTCCAAACACTATTTCAATTTCATTTGAGAAAGTGTTATCCCATTTAGTTTGAATAAGTTGAGCTATTTCTTTTCCAGGATAATCTGTTCTTTGATCTTTTTTGGAAATTGAATGATAAATATAAATTGATGGAGACAAAATAAACAGAAATAAAAACACATTTAAAAAATACTTGAATCTTTCTCTGTAAATTTTAGTTTGAAATATATAAACACACAATACTCCACTAAATAAGTAAAAAGGCGTCATCCACATAGTTCTAATTCTTGCGCCCAAAAAAAATGAAGTTAGAAAAATTAAAAGCAATGGTACGATATTTATTATAATTAGAAATATCAGTTTTTTATCCTTAAGATTTATTTTATATTTAAATTTTGAAACAATAAATAGTAGCATTATAAAAAAGGGCACCATTATTCCAATCTGTTTTGCTAAAAAAATTATTGGATAATATAAGTGGTTCAAAAAAGTTGATTCCTCTAATCCTGTTCTATGTAGTGCGTAGTTAATACTAATAAAATTATTTTCTGTCAGCCAAATTAAGTGGGGCAGAAGAACTATTAAAAAAGTGATTAGAGAAATTAAACATTTAGAATTAAATTCTTTTTTAAATATCATATAGATAAAGAATAATCCTAAAGCGATTAATAGGTAAAAAAATAGGTAATGTGACAAAACTCCTAATCCGGCAAAAAGTCCAAATAATAACCAACTTGCATAATCATTTTGCTTAATTCCCTTCCAGCAATATAGAACTGTCAAGGCCCAAAAGGGTAGTTCGCAAACATAAACATTAAATTCTGGTGTAGTAAAATTGTAAAAATAAATACCTTCTAATAATAATACTGATACCAAGCTATAAATTTTATTTTGAAAGAAATCCTCAGAAAATTTCCACACTATTACAAAGCTTATAATGACAAATAGCTGACTAAGGAGGTAATATGCCCAATCTTGGTTTAAGAATATTTTAAATACTAATCCAGAGAACCATGCACTTAGCGGTGGATGTTTATCATAACCCCATTGAATATCGCTAGCCCAAGCTAAAGCTTCTATTGTATCTAATGGGAGATTCAAGTTTGCTAAGCTAGGAATTAAAGTCCAGGCTGAAATGTGAACAACTAAAAAAATTACAAAAAATCTACCAATTTGATCTTGTTTAATAAACATAGATATAATTTATATAAACCAACTTAACTTGACAGTAAATTAATGCTGAATATACTCCCTCACATTTATTTTGCTATGCTTGTAAGAATTTCAAAGAAATACGTACCAAACAAAAAAGAAAAGTATATGTGTGAAAAACACAAGGCTTATTTCAAGCAAAAGTTAACCGAATGGAAAAATGAAATAATCAAATCTAATTCACAGGCTTTGTATTCTAGTAATTTAGTTGATAACGTCTCTTCCCCAGATATCGTTGATCAGGCAAGTTCTTACACGGAGAAAAGTGTGGAAATGAGAACAGTGAATAGACAGATAAAACTTATTTCTAAAATTGACGCAGCATTGAAGAGCTTGAAAAATGGAACTTATGGATTTTGTGAGGAGACGGGTGAACCAATTGGATTGAAAAGATTAATCGCAAGACCTATTGCAACTTTAAGTATTGCTGCACAAGAAAGACACGAAAGAGAAGAAAAAATTTACGCAGAATTATAATTTTATTTCAGGTATTTTTTCTCCAGTATTTAAACAATCATATCCTTTTTTTGCAGCCGGTCTATTAGAAATCAATTTATACCACCTGCTTAAATGTTTGTGATTATTTAATCCTATATCATGCCAATTGTGTCTTGCAATCCAAGGAAAGGTTGCGATATCAGCTATTGAATAACTATCACCCGCTAAAAAATCCACTGCTGATAAATGTTCATCTAAATCTTTGTAAATTCTTTTCGCTATATTGAAATATCTTTCTTCACCAAATTTACTTTTTCCAGGATTATAATAATGAAACTGATGATGTTGTCCAAGCATTGGACCAATATCTCCCACTTGAGTCATCAACCATTGGTTAATTAAAAGTTTGTTATTTTCTTCATAAAATTTTCCACTTAATTCGGCTAGATAAATTAAAATAGCTCCTGATTGAGATAAATTAATTTTATTTTTATGATCGATTATTGCTGGCATTTTACTAAGAGGACTTATTTTTCTAAAATCAGAACTAAATTGATCTCCTTTGGAAAAATCTATTTTTGTTATTTTATAATCAAAATTTATTTCTTCCAACATAATTGATATTTTTCTTCCATTAGGAGTTGGGGAATAAAATAACTCTATCATATTAATTTATATATATTTTTTACCTAATCTTTCATGAATATTTTTAGAAGTTGTTGTATATTCAAATTTATATTTTTCATTAGGTCTAGCCAATTTAAAACATTCTCTAGCTGCTAACGCTCCTTCATGAAAACCTGATAAAATTAATTTAAGTTTGCCAGGATAGGTACAAATATCCCCAATAGCAAATATTCCTTCCTTATTAGTTTGAAAACTTTCTGTATTAACGGGTATATGCTTTTTATCTAAATTTAATCCCCATTCTGCTATTGGTCCTAATTTCATAACCAAACCAAAAAAACCAAGAATATAATCTGTATCAATCTTTTTTATTTTTCCTTCATCGTCCTTTATTGTAATAGCTTTAATTTTATTATCTCCTTCGATAGAATTTAGTTGATAAGGCGTTTCAATTTGAATTATTCCATCTTTTTTTAGTTTATTAACAGTTTCAACGTTTTTGGATGTCCCTCTAAACTCTGATCTTCTATGTACTAAAACAACTTTAGAATTTTTGGATAATTCTATTGACCAATCAAGCGCCGAGTCTCCTCCACCAAAAATACAAATTTTTTTATTATCAAAATATTTTTTATCTCTGATTGAATAAAAAACACCACTATCCTCAAATTTTTCAGCTTCTTTTAAAGGAAATTTTCTGGGCTCAAAAGAACCAACTCCGCCGGCTATAATTACACTAGGTGCAATGAATACCTTTTTTCTATTTGTAGTAATTTTCCATTTAGTTCCTTCCTTTGCTAACTGATCTACTCTCTCATTTAAATGAAAATTAGTATTAAAAGGTTCTATTTGCTTCATTAAATTTTTGATTAGAGTTTCTCCCGTACATTCTGAAATTGCAGGAATATCGTATATTGGTTTATCAGGATAAAGTTCACTACACTGACCTCCCACTTTATCTAGATTATCGACAACTTCTGCTTTTAAACCTAATAAACCTAATTGTTGCACAGCAAACAAAGCAGCGGGTCCTGCGCCAACAATTAAAACATCCGTTGAAATCATTTAATTAACCTTGTTTTGATGGCATTCTTAAAATTAACCCATCAAGTTCATTAGAAACTATCAACTGACAACTTAATCGACTGAATTTGTTTGGTTGATAGGCCATATCCAACATATCTTCTTCACCTTCATCTTTTTTTTTGAGTTTTTCAAACCATTTTTTATCGACATAAACATGACATGTAGCACATGCCATTGATCCACCACAGTCTGCATCAATGCCGGGAATATTATTCTGTATTGCTCCTTCCATAACACTCATGTTACTAGGTACTTCGACAATGTGTTTTTTGTTTGTGTGCTCAATATAAGTTATTTTTGCCATGAAAATTTACTTATAAATTACAAAAAAATTGGGCAAGCAAAGAATACTGGTTCTATTTTTTAACAATTAAAATTCTTATTATTATCATCTTGATTCATTAATATTGATTACGAGCAGCAGACCAAATAATCAAACCAAAAGCAATTTTGTTAATGAAATCCGCAAAATTATAAATAACATTTAATGTGTTGGAATCTATGCCACCGGTTAAATATCCAAAAACATACCCTAAAGGATATATTGTCCAACCAATTGTTACAATCATTCTCATTTTTCCAAATGCTGTAACTAGGTCATCGTTAGTGGATTTGGCACAAAGTCTTCCGGCCTCCCCTGGAAATATTTCGTATAAAATATATATCCATCCCACCATCCATATAACAAGACCTAAGAAAGGCGAAATATATCCGGCTTCGCCAGCATAGGCACCAAGTACCATTGCTAATGGAGCAATCAAAAACTTCAAAAATAATGTTGGTGAAACTTTTTTAACTGCAGATAGTACTAAGTAAAATTGTATAGTTAGCAGTGGCATGGTAATTAACCAGTCAACATATCTATAAATTATTGGGGAGTCGCCAGTTGCAACCCATATGTTTCTCACATACATAGAATGTATGAAAGCTACACCGGTAATTATACCCGCAACAGTAACTGACGCTGTCCATTTTGGGAGAACTGAACCACGTTCTAGAAAAAGAAACACTGTTGTTGCTAAACAAGCCATAGACACAAACCAAAAGGTAAATCCAACAAAATCGTCATGTTGTAGCAAAACTACTTCTGCATGAGCACTGCTTGATATTCCGATCAATGTCACCAAAGCTAGTATTATTATTTTGACTTTATCCATGAAAACCTTTCGTTAGTTAATTTTCCTACGTCATCAAGTTTAATTTTAAAGCAAATTAATTAAGTAAATCTTAAAGATAATTCAACAAAAAATTTTAAAATTTTAGCGGTTTTCCTTCTGGTTTACCC
>CAJXDV010000060.1 GCA_913052435.1 uncultured Pelagibacteraceae bacterium | reverse complement strand
GTTTCGGATATTTTGTCTACTTCAGTCCATTCAACTGGCTTGAGTTCTTTTACCAAAGCTATCTTTAATACTTCATCTGCGGTTTCAACCGGAACAATTTCAATATCCTCTCTTACTTTTTGAGGTATATCTACAAGATCTTTTTCATTTTCTTTTGGAATTAAAACTTTTTTAACTCCTGCTCTATGCGCTGATAATAATTTTTCTTTTAATCCACCTATAGGCAAGACTTGGCCTGTAACGGTAACCTCTCCTGTCATTGCTATCTCTCTATTAACAGGTATATTTGTTATTGATGAAACTATTGAAGTTACCATAGCTATACCTGCTGATGGACCATCTTTAGGAGTAGCTCCTTCAGGTACATGTATATGGAAATCCCTTTTTTCAAAAATTGGCGGAATAATTCCGTATTCTAAGCTTTTTGATCTTACAAAAGATTTGGCTGCTTTAACAGATTCTTGCATAACATCTCCTAACTTGCCAGTTATTTGCATTTTTCCTTTGCCTGGCATGTTAACTGTTTCTACTTTTAATATTTCACCACCAAACTCTGTCCAAGCTAAACCAATTACTATACCAATTTTATCTTTATCCTCTAATTCACCAAATTTGAATTTTTTAACTCCTAAAAAGTCAGAAATATTCGTTTCATCTACTTCAACTGTATTCTCTTCACCGGTTACAATTTTTTTTACAACTTTTCTTGTTATTTTAGAAATTTCCCTTTCAAGATTTCTAACACCCGACTCTCTTGTGTAGCTTCTAATAATTTCTTTAATAGTGCCATCTTTTAAATTCATTTCACCTTCTTTAATGCCATTATCTTTTATTTGTTTAGGTAACAAATAATTGTTAGCGATATTGATCTTTTCATCCTCTGTATATCCTGGAATTCTAATAACTTCCATTCTGTCTAATAAAGGAGGAAGTATATTTAATGTGTTCGCAGTTGTTACAAATAATACATCTGATAAATCATAATCGACTTCTAAATAATGATCATTAAATGTTTTATTTTGTTCAGAGTCCAAAGCTTCAAGTAAAGCAGAAGATGGATCTCCTCTATAATCATTTCCAATTTTATCAATCTCATCTAACAAAAAGAGGGGATTTTTTGTTCCGGCTTTTTTCATCATCTGAATAATTTTTCCAGGAAGTGATCCTATGTAAGTTCTTCTATGCCCTCTAATCTCAGCTTCGTCTCTAATACCACCTAAAGACATTCTAACAAACTGTCTATTTGTAGCTCTAGCAATTGATTTACCTAAAGAAGTTTTTCCAACTCCTGGGGGACCCACTAAACATAAAATAGGACCTTTAATTTTTTCCATTCTTTTTTGAACAGCTAAGAATTCAACTATTCTTTCTTTAACTTTTTCCAAACCAAAATGATCTTCATCAAGAATTTTTAATGCTTTGTTTAAATCAATATCTACTTTATCTTTTTTATACCAAGGTAAATCTATCATCCAATCAAGATAATTTCTTACAACAGTTGCTTCAGCTGACATTGGACTCATGTTTTTTAATTTTTTCAATTCAGACATGCATTTTTTCTCAACTTCTTTAGGCATTTTGGCTTTCTGAATTGACTTTTTCAAATTAGCAGTTTCATCTTTTCCATCTTCGATTTCACCTAATTCTTTTTGAATAGCTTTTAACTGTTCATTTAAATAATATTCTCTTTGGGTTTTTTCCATTTGAGTTTTAACTCTTCCTCTAATTCTTTTTTCTACACCAATAATACTAGCTTCATTTTCCATTATTTTTATTACACCATTTAATCTTTTTTTAACGTCTAGAGTTTCAAAGATTTGTTGTTTTTCAGAAATCGTAGTATTTAAATGAGATGCTATATTATCAGCAATTTTTGATGGTTCTTTAATTTGTTTAATATTGTTTATTGTTTCTGTAGAAATTTTTTTATTAATGGAATTAAGTTTTTCAAATCTTCTAATTGCCGTTAAGGCTAGCGGGAGAAGATTTTCATCTTTTGAAATAACATCTTTTTGATATTCAAAAATGCAAGAAATAAATTTTTCTTCATCTTTAAAATCAAGTATTTTTACTCTTTTAGTTCCTTCAACTAAAACTTTGACAGTGCCATCAGGAAGTTTCAATAATTGTAAAATATTGCTTTCACATCCATGTGTAAAAACATCATCTCTCTTTGGGTCGTCTACTTCAGAATTTTTTTGTGTAACAAGAACTATCTTTTTGTCTCCTTTCATAACTTCATTAAGAGCCGTTATTGATTTATCCCTTCCGACGAACAGCGGGATAACCATGTTTGGAAATACAACTATATCTCTTAATGGTAGTAACGGTTGAGTAATTTTAACTTCCATCAGATAAATATGGATATTATACTTTATATTGCAATAGAAAAAAGTTGTTTATTAACCAGTTTTTTAAGCAGCAGAAGTCTTTTCTGATTTGGACTTATTTTTAGAATGAACAATAATTGGTTGAGAAACTCCTTTAGCTACTCCAGAATCAATTATTACCTCTTCTATGTTATCTTGTCCTGGCAAATCAAACATGGTTTTGAGTAAAATTTTCTCTAATATCGATCTTAATCCTCTTGCTCCCGCTTTTTTATTTATTGCTTTGTCTGCTATATCTTTTACTGCATGGTCTTTAAAAGTTAGTTTAACACCTTCTAATTTGAATAATTCTTGGTATTGTTTAATTAGTGAATTCTTTGGTTCTAATAAAATTTTTACCAAAGATTTTTCGTCTAAATCTTCTAAAGTAGCAGTAATCGGCAATCTTCCAATAAATTCTGGTATTAATCCATATTTTAATAAGTCCTCTGGTTCTAAATTTTTCATCCATTCACCTATTTTTTTATCTTCAAGACTTTTAACTTCTGCCCCAAACCCTATTGCAGAACCTTTGTCTCTCTGAGAAATAATTTTATCCAAGCCAGCGAATGCTCCCCCACAAATAAACAAAATATTTGTTGTATCAACTTGCAAAAATTCTTGTTGTGGATGTTTTCTTCCTCCTTGTGGAGGGACACTGGCTACTGTACCTTCCATAATTTTTAATAAAGCTTGCTGTACACCCTCACCCGATACATCTCTTGTTATTGAAGGATTTTCAGATTTTCTACTAATTTTATCAACTTCATCAATGTAGACTATTCCTCTTTGTGCTTTTTCAACATTGTAGTCTGCAGATTGTAATAATTTTAAGATAATATTTTCTACATCTTCTCCAACATAACCGGCTTCTGTTAAAGTTGTTGCATCCGCCATAGTAAACGGAACATCTAAAATTCTTGCTAAAGTTTGTGCTAATAATGTTTTACCACAACCAGTTGGACCAACTAATAAAATATTAGATTTTGCTAGCTCTACAGTTTTACTAGTTTTGTTTTCGTAATTTAATCTTTTGTAATGATTGTGAACTGCAACAGATAATACTTTTTTTGCATAGTCCTGACCAATAACATAATCATCTAAAACTGTGCAAATTTCTTTAGGTGATGGTAATCCATCTTGGTGCTTAACAAAAGTATCTTTGCTCTCTTCCTTGATAATATCCATACAAAGCTCAACACATTCATCACAAATAAATACAGTTGGCCCTGCAATTAATTTTCTAACTTCATGTTGGCTTTTGCCACAAAAAGAACAGTAAAGAATATTCTTGTTTTTGTTGCTCATAATTTTTTATATCGAATCAATTTAAATACATTATTACAAGTGACTCATCTTAATCAAGTATAGGTTGAGAAGAAACTATATGTTGTGAGTTATTCTCTTTTATCTACTACTTTATCTATCAATCCAAAATCTTTTGCATTTTCTGGTGTCATAAAGTTGTCTCTTTCTAATGCAGATTTAATTTCATCAACAGATTTTTCGGTGTGTTTAGAATAAATTTCATTTAATCTTTTTTTTAATGATAAAACTTCATTGGCATGAATTTCAATATCAGTTGCTTGACCTTGAAATCCTGCTGATGGTTGATGAACCATTATTCTTGAATTAGGCAATGAAAATCTTTTTCCTTTTGCTCCTGAAGCTAATAAAAAAGATCCCATGCTGGCTGCTTGACCAATGCATAGAGTAGTTACTTCAGGTTTAACATATTGCATTGTATCATAAATACCAAGTCCTGCTGTAACAAGTCCACCAGGACTATTTATATATAAAGAAATTTCTTTTTTTGGATCTTCTGATTCCAAATATAAAAGTTGTGCTGTAACCAATGAAGCTACCGCATCATTAATTGGGCCAACCACAAATACTATTCTTTCTTTTAATAATCTTGAATAAATATCATAAGCTCTCTCTCCTCTATTGGTTTGTTCTACAACCATAGGAATTAATGTGCTTAATTGCTCTGATATTTTATTTGTCATAAATTGATTCGCTTTACTTATACAGCTTGTAATTACTTTTTACTAACTTTTTTTGTAACTTTAGTTTTTTTTGTAACTGATTTGACCTCTTTTACTGTCTTTGTTTTTTTTTCAATTGTTTTTATTTTATCTTTCGTTTTTTCTCTGTGTTCATGATTATGTTTAGCTAATTTTTTTTGTTCAATTAAATTTTTTTCATTTTCTGCTTTTAATATTTTTTCAGCTTCTTCTTTGCTAATTTCTTTCTTATTTACTTTTGCAGTTTTCTTAATTTGTTCAATAATTTTTTCTTCATATATTGATCCTCTAAGTCTTTCTATGGCTGATGGATTTTTTTCATAATATTCCTTAACCACCTTTTCTTGTCCTGGCATCATTTTAAATTGTTTTTGAATTTCAACATTTAATTCTTCTTGTGAAACTTTAATATTATTTTTTTCTCCAAAAGCATTTAATATTAATCCAGTTTTAATTCTTTTTTTAGCTTGCTCTTCTAAAGATTTTTTGTTTTTCTTAATTTCATCTTCCTTCATATTTTCCGATAAAATTTGTATTTCTTGTTCTATCAAATTTCTGGGAAGCTCATCTAATTTTTGTTTATCGACTTGCTCAAGAATTTGTTTTTTAGAAATCATATCTAAAGAATTCTTATATTCCTCATTAATTTGTTTCGAAATCAGTTCTTTTAAATTATTCAAATCTTTTGCTCCAAGATTTTTTGCAAAATCATCATTAATTTTTACTTCTTCAGGTTTTTTTACCGAAGTGATAATGCATTCAAATATTGCTTTTTTGTTTATTAGTTCTTTTTCTGGAAAACTATCTGGAAGATTTACTTCTACTTTTTTATTTTCATTTTTTTTAACACCATTTAATTGTTTATCAAAACCCTTGATGAACAAATCTTTGCCGAGAACCAATTGTGTACCTTTTCCTTCATTTCCTTTAAAATCTTTTCCATCTACTGTTGCTTTATAATCAAAGACAACTAAATCATCATTTTTTGATGCATAACCATCTTCAGCTTCTTTAAAATTATTTTGAGTTTTTGCTATTTGTTCAATTCTTTTATCTGTTTCTTCTGTTTTAATTTTAACAATATATTCATTTATCTTAATATTGTTTAATGAATTTACTTCAACTTTGGGAAATTCAGTAACAGAAATTATATACTCAAGATCTTTTCCTTCACCAAAAGTCTTAAGATCAATTTTTGGCTGTCCAGCAGGTTTAATTTTATTTTCTTCAAGTGCTTTAGTGCTTGTATCTTTTAAAACTTTATCAATTACTTCACCGTATACGGACTTACCAAATTTTTTTTTTAAAATTTCTGTTGGTACTTTGCCAGGCCTAAATCCTTTAAGGACAACATCTTTTTTGATCTCTTCATACTTTTCTTCAAGATAACCTGATATAGTCTTCTTATCGACAAAAACTTTTACATCTTTTTCTAAACCTTTTTTATTTTCAATTGTTGTTTTCATAAGTAAATAATAATGGTAGGCGAGAAAGGACTCGAACCTTCACAGCTTGCACTATTGGTTCCTAAGACCAACGCGTCTACCAATTCCGCCACTCGCCCAAATTATTGCTGCTTTATATATTATTGAACAAATTTGTCCAATCCGAATAATAGTGTAAAAGAATATAAATATATAAAAAATGATAGTT
>CAJXDV010000059.1 GCA_913052435.1 uncultured Pelagibacteraceae bacterium | reverse complement strand
TGGACAAATCAATGATTGTAAAATTATGAATGGAATTTTGTTAAGATTTAAAAATTTTGGTTTACTTGAATTACTGGTGGTACTGTCCGCAGTATATGTAATATTTATGTTACTTTGGACTTTATCTAGTAGATCTGGTGTGGAAGAAAAAGTTGAGGCCGTTCGTAATAATCACAAGCAAGTTATTGAATTAATTAATTCTGAAATTAATAATTGTGATAGGGCAGAAGAAAATTCAAATACTAAATGGGGAGATCCTTGTAAAGGTGAATGGATTACTACGAATGTAATTAATTATGTAATAAAAAATTTAAATTTAAAAAATCCGTACTCAATAAATTCACCATCAATCAAATCGACATCCGATCCAAGATTGCAGGCAGAAGGTCAAGCAGGTCAATCAACTGAAATGGGTGTTATCTTTGTTACAGCCTCAAATTTTTTGTCTGAACCAGGTTCAGAATGGTTAGTTGGAACTTGTTTTAAATCGCCCTGTGTTGCGGCAGGAAACAATGAACTAACTTCTATTTACAGATAAGCTTTACCTTATAATATCAACGTCACAAGATGATAAGGTTTCGCTAAGATATTTATATCCTTTTTTTGCATATTCAAAAGGATTTGCTTTTTTTGGATCTTGCTCTGCTTCAACTACCAACCAGCCAGAATAATTTTTTTGTTTTAAAATATCAAATAATGGCTTGTAGTCTATGCAACCATCTCCCGGAACAGTAAATGCTCCTTCTAAGAACGCTCCTCTAAAACTTAGATCTTGTTCAAGAGAGTTTTCAAGCACATTTTTTCTAATATCTTTACAATGTACATGAATTAATCTTTCACTATAATCACTCAAAATATTTTTTGAGTCTCCTTGAGCAAACAACATATGGCCTGTATCCAAAGTTAATTTTACACTATCGTTAGTATTATCCAATAATCTCTCAGTATCTTTTTGGGACTCAATAACAGTTCCCATATGATGATGGTAACCAAGAGGCATTCCTTGATCTTCTAAATATTTTCCTAGTTCAGATATTTTTGAACAATAATTTTTCCATTCGTCATTTTGCATCTGTGGTCTTGTAGATAATTTTCTATTTGGATCACTTTGAATTGAGTCTGAAACTTCAGCAAAAACAATGCAAGGAGCTTTACAATCTTTAAATAATTTAAGTTGTTCTTGAATTGCTTGTTTTTCTTCTTCTACTGAATTTTTTCTTAAATTTGCCCCATACCAGCCTGAACATAACTGTAAATTGAATTCATTTAATTTTGGCAGTAATTCTGATGATTTTTTAGGAAATTTACCACCAAACTCTATTCCTATATATCCTGCTTGGCTAGCTTCAGCCATACATTGTTCTAATGATGTATTGCCTCCTAGCTCTGTCATATCATCATTGCTCCATGCTATAGGAGCCACACCTAATTTTACTGACATTTTGTTTTTTTTTGTTAGGATATTAATTGATTAAAAAACATCTTCAAGCAATAAAAAAAGAAACAAAATATAAATGATAAATATAGCACTTTTTGGTCTGGGTAGAATTGGCGAAATACACGCAAAAAATATATTATTAAACAATAGATGTTCACTAAAATATGTTTTTGACATTGATCCAAATTTAACTATAAAAATTGCAAAAAAATTTAAATCTATTCCAATTAGCAAAACAAAAATTGCATATAACGATAAAAACATCGATGTGATTTTTATTTCAACACCTGCCTCAACTCATATCAATTATATAATTGAATCAACAAAACATGGAAAAACTGTTTTTTGTGAAAAACCTTTAGATTTAAATATTGATAAAATTAATAAATGCAAAAAAATAATAAAAAAATATAAACCAAAAATTCAACTTGGTTTTAATAGAAGATATGATCCAGGTCACTACTCGCTAAAAAAATCTATAGAAAATGGTGAAATTGGAAAACTAGAGAAAATTATAATAACCAGCAGAGATCCAGCCCCACCATCGTTGCCTTATTTAAAAACTTCCGGAGGCATCTTTAAAGATATGATGATACATGATTTTGATTTACTGAGATTTTATTTGATCAAAGACGAAATTAAAGAAATATTTACATCTGCTGTTAATTTACCTGATGCAAAATTTAAAAAAATAAAAGATTATGAACTTGCAATGTGTTTACTAAAGTCAAAGAAAGATGTTATTTGTGCAATTAATAACTCAAGACATTGTTCCTATGGTTACGATCAAAGAGTAGAGATTTTTGGGAGTAAGGGCATGATGATTTCTGGCAACAAAAGAGATAATAACTCCGAAAAATTTTTGGGATCCAAAACTTCAATTAAGAGACCTTTGTTAAATTTTTTTATAGATAGATATGATGAAGCTTATAAATTGCAGTTAATTGATCTGATTAACTATATTGAAAGGAAAAAAACACCTCGTGCAATATTTGAGGATGGAAGACGAGCAATTATTGTTGCGAACGCCGCACACAAATCTTTACGTTTAAAAAAATTGATCAAGATCAGTTTCTAAATGAAACTTATAAACCTTGGGTTGTATTGTTATTTATTCAACCTTTGACTATTTTGAAATTTTTGTTTCTAATATGCCATATTAATTTAACGTTAAATTAACAATATAAGAGGGAAAATATGAGAAAAATATATTTATCCATATTGGCTATTGTAAGTTGGGCAATGATGTCGGTGGCAGCAGTTGCCATTGATGTGATCGTTGTTTCACACGGACAAGCTAATGACCCTTTCTGGTCTGTTGCAAAGAACGGAGTAGATTCAGCATGTAAAGATATGAAAATATCTTGCAAGTATACTGCTCCTGGCACTTTCGACATGGTTGAAATGGCTAAATTAATTGACAACGCTGTATCACAAAAACCAAAAGGTATTGTAATTACACTTCCTGATGCTGCTGCATTAGGTAAGTCAGTAAAAGCAGCTATCGCTGCTGGAATACCAGTAATTTCCATGAACTCTGGTTCAGACGATTTTGCTTCTTTAGGTATAAGTGCACACGTAGGTCAAACAGAATTTGAAGCTGGAGTTGGTGGCGGACAAAAAATGAAAGCTGCTGGCGGAAAAAAAGCTCTTTGCGTTAACCATGAAGTTGGTAACGTTGCTTTGGACCGTAGATGCGCTGGTTTCAAAAAAGGTTTTGGTGGTCCAGTAGAAATACTTGGAACTTCAAACGATGTGACTGAAATAGAAAAAGCAGTTGCTGCAAAATTAGGTGGTGTTGATACCATCTTAACTTTGGGCGCTGGTCTTTCTGGTGAAGCAGCTCTTAAAGCTTTAGAAGCAGCTGGTAAAGTTGGAAAAATAAGATTAGGTACATTCGACATGTCACCTGATATGCTTAAAGCTGCAGCTGCTGGAAAAGTAGAGTTCTTGATTGATCAACAACAATATCTTCAAGGTTACTTGCCAATAGCTATTTTTGCTCAGTATATTAGATGGGGAACAATGCCTGCTGGAGTCGTAATGACTGGCCCAGGTTTCGTAACTCCTGATAATGCTAGCAAAGTAATTAAGTGGGCAGCACAAGGTTATAGATAAAATATGTATTTAAAGGCCCGCATTTTATTGCGGGCCTTTTTTTTTAATTAAGCTATAATAAAAACGGTGTCTACAAAATCTCAAAGTATTGACAGAAAATCCCAAGACGAAAGACTTAGAAGAGTTTCCAAATTAAAAAAATTATTAAATAGACCAGAACTTGGAGCGTTGGGTGGATCCATATTAGTCTTCATTTTTTTTGGAATTATTGCTGGCGATAGCGGTATGTTTAGTGCCTACGGTACACTTAACTTTTTAGAAGTATCATCTAACCTTGGAATTATCGCAATAGGAGCAGCCATGTTAATGATAGGAGGAGAATTTGATTTATCAGTAGGATCCATGATTGGCTTTGCGGGAATATGCATAGCAATACCTGCAATTTATTGGGGATGGCCATTATGGTCTAGCATACTTTTTGCTTTTTCTATGGCTGTTTTAATTGGTTATGCAAATGGAATTTTGGTAGTTAGAACTGGATTGCCTTCTTTTATAGTTACCTTAGCTATGCTTTTTATTTTAAGAGGAGCTACTTTAGCATTAACGAGATTAATTACTGGAAGAACACAAGTTCCTGGATTAAGAGTTTTAATCGAAAACGATCCTATAGCATGGATATTTTCAGCTGATGTATTTTCCGGACTGTTTGTTTGGTTGGGTTCATTAGGATTAATTGCTTTAAGACAAGACGGAACTCCCTTGGCAACCGGAATTCCAACTTCAGTTATTTGGTGGATTGGTCTTACCATTTTTGCAACCTGGATCTTAATGAAAACAAGATATGGAAATTGGATTTTTGCTTCAGGTGGTGACAAATTAGGAGCGAGGAATGTTGGAGTCCCAGTTGCAAGAGTGAAAATCAGTTTATTTATTGGAACGGCAGTATGCGCAACCATTTATGCATGTGTTCAGGTTCTTGACGCAGGGTCTGCAGATACAATGAGAGGATTTTTAAAAGAACTAGAAGCAATAGTTGCTGCTGTTGTTGGAGGATGTTTATTAACAGGAGGTTATGGATCAGCTATTGGTGCTGCGTTTGGAGCTCTAATTTTTGGAACGGTCTCCATGGGAATTTATTATACTGATGTGGATACTGATTGGTTTAAGGTATTTTTAGGAGCGATGATGCTAATTGCAGTTATTTTTAATAATTTTGTAAGAAGAAGGGTAACGGAAAATAAATAATGAGCACTGACATAATTGTAGAATTCAACAATATCAGTAAATTTTTTGGTTCAGTGATTGCTCTAAAAGATGTGACGATGCATGTTAAAAAAGGAGAAATCATGTGTCTCCTCGGCGATAACGGTGCAGGTAAATCTACATTAATAAAAACTTTATCAGGTGTTCACAAACCCAACGAAGGAGAAATTATTGTTGAAGGAAAAAAAACAACATTCGACTCTCCTAGGGATGCTTTAGATTTGGGTATTGCAACAGTTTATCAGGATCTTGCTCTAGTTTCATTAATGAGCGTTACTAGAAATTTTTTTATGGGAAGAGAGCCAATGAAAGGTTTTGGTCTTTTTAAAGTTTTTGATATTGAGAAAGCAAATGCTGTTGCTGCAGAAAGAATGGGTCAAATTGGAATTGATGTTAGAGATCCATCCCAAGCGGTTGGAACTATGTCAGGTGGTGAAAGGCAATGCTTGGCAATATCAAGGGCAATTTATTTTGGAGCAAAAGTTTTAATTCTTGATGAACCAACCTCAGCATTAGGAGTACATCAAGCTTCAGTGGTACTTAAATACATAGTAAAAGCAGCTTCAGAAGGCTTGGGTGTAATTTTAATTACACATAATGTTCATCATGCATATCCTGTTGGGGATCGCTTTACAATTTTAAATAGAGGAAAAAGTATGGGGACTTACCCTAAAAAAGATCTATCTCGTGAAAAATTATTGAGCATGATGGCAGGAGGAGAAGAACTAGATAAGTTAGAGGTCGAATTAAAAGAAATGGATAGAATTTCAAAGTCTAATAATTGACAAATGCAAATAGGTATAGATTTAGGGGCAACTAAAATTGAATCTGTTGTTTTGGGTGATAATGGAGAAGAGTTACATCGCGAAAGAGAAGAATCACCGCATAATTATCACGAAACGTTAAATTCGATCAATCTGATTATCAAAAAAATAGAAAAAAAATTTGGCAAGGAATTTAATGTTGGGGTTTGTCACCCAGGATCATCCTCTACTGAAGATGGTTTTATTAAAAATGCCCACAACTCACCCTGGCTCAACGACAAAAGTTTTAATCTAGATATTTCAAAAAAATTAAATAAAAATGTTTTGTGTGAAAATGATGCTAATTGTTTTGCTCTTTCAGAAGCAGTCGATGGTTCAGCCCAGCATTATAAAATAGTTTTTGGTATAATATTAGGATCAGGCTGTGGCGGGGGATTGATTATTAATAAAAAAATAGTAGTAGGCTCAAACAATATGGCAGGAGAGTGGGGGCATAATTTTTTACCTTTTCTTGGAACATTGGAAGATGAAAAGATCAATTCGTACGATAAATATAAAACAAGTATTGAAAATTACCTATCGGGGTCAGGTTTAGAAAGATTATTCTTCGAAACATATAATGCTAAAATTTCAGCAAAAGAAATATTTAATAATGCAATTAACAAGAAGGATAAAAAATATATAGAATTTATTGAAAGATTTAAAAATAGGTTATCAAGGAGTTTAGCTTTATTAATTAATACAGTTGAT
>CAJXDV010000058.1 GCA_913052435.1 uncultured Pelagibacteraceae bacterium | reverse complement strand
GATTACGTCCAATTCGAGCTTTTCTTTTAGCCACTTTATAAGTACCAAAACCAGCAATTTTTACGTTGTCGTCACCTTTCAACGCTTCCAAAATAGTATTGGTAATTGTATCAAAAGTACGTTCAGCATCAGCTTTACTTTGATTTAAAGATACAGCTAATTTAGCGATCAGTTGTTTTTTGTTCATTTTAGCTCCGGTTTTAACAGTTTATAAATGCATACTTAACAAAATCGTTGATAATTCAAGCTTTTTTTTAGTAGTTATTTAGTTAAATACTACAATATATAGTATCGAATAAGTATTGATTTATATAGCTTTTTTAACTAGTCAAAATTCCACTAAAATAAGCCCAAATCTTTAAGATCATTAAACGTTGCAAAAAACATCAAAGATAACAATAGGAACATTCCGATTCGAAAAAAACCTTCCTGTGTTTTCTGACTTAAAGGTCGTCCCAAAATCTTTTCAAAAGCATAAAACATAAGGTGGCCTCCATCTAACAAAGGTATTGGAAACAAGTTAATCAAACCCAAACTTATGGAAATATAAGCCATCATGCTAATAAAAGGAACAATTCCAAACTCTGCGACTTGACCGGAAATCTTAGCTATTCTTATAGGTCCACCTAACTGAGAACTATCGCCTGATCCTGTTATCATAGATCCTAAATATTTGAGAGAGGAAACGGTTACAAAATAAACTTCATTGATTGATTGAATTAACGCTTGAGCAGGGCCTAATTTTACATGGTTAATTTTATTATTGTAAGGACTTAGTTTGATCCCAATCATTCTTTTATTAATTTTATTACCAAGATTATCCTCACTTTCAACTAAAATTGGTTTAACTTTTAAAAGAATTTTTTGATCATATCTAATTACTTTAAAATCAATATATTCTGAGGTTGACATTATAATCAATTTTGAAACCTCTAGAATACTTTCAACTTTTGTATTATCTATTTCAAGGATAATGTCATTTTTTTGTAAACCAGCGACTTCAGCCGGACTATCCTTTTGAATCTCATTAATAACTGCAGGTGTAAAGTCTTTGCCTACAAACATATAAATAAATAAAAAAATAAATATTGCCAAAATAAAATTAGCAAGAGGTCCGCCTGCAACAATTAGTGATCTTTGATATAAAGGTTTTGTGACAAAAAGTTTATGTTGTTCATCTTTGTTGTATTTTTTTAACAATTCCTCTTGATCTGATTGAGAAAAAACATTTCGATCTCCAAAGAATTTTACATATCCACCAAGAGGGATCCAACAAATTTTCCATCTAGTACCCGATTTATCATTCCAGCCAAATATTTCTTTACCAAAACCAATTGAAAAATCAGTAACACCAACACCATATTTTTTAGCAAAATAATAATGTCCATATTCATGTATAAATACAACTACTAGGATTAAGATTACAAATGGTATTATAAAATTTAGCATCTGGTCTATTATATATGCTTTTTTATTAAAAAAGCTTTATTTAAATCTCCAAACAAAAATTGGCATAAAAGTAGCAAATAAAAACGATAAAAAAAGCAAAGATTGTGAAACAATATCTGGAAAAAAATCAGTAGGAAAGATTATTCCGATTAATATTGATTTTAAGAAGTCTGGACTAGGAAATAACAATAATCCTACAGCCAAACCTATTATAATTGAAACATATGCTTTTTTTTCACTAAATGTTTTTGAATAGAAACTATAAAAAACAGTTAATACTGCAGCACAACAAAACAAATCTGCCAGTAAAAATAAATACAAAATACCTAAACCTTTTGAAGCTACAAAAAAAGTAATCAATGATAAAATAATTATTATTTGTTTGGATAATTTTAAATAATCCCCTTTTAAATTTAATACCTTTTTTCCATCAACAACAATCAAACTTGAAATAGCGTTTATCAATGTATCTATACTGCTAACAGTTAAAGATATGGCGAGTATGACAATAACTATAGATAAAGTTAATGCTTGTTCTTTAAATAACAATGAAAAGAAAGCAAGATCTGGAACAACTTTTGGATTTTCAGATACAGCGATTAAACCAGAAAATCCCATTAAAAAAACAATCGGAATTATAATTAAGAAGGAAATAATTAAACTATTTTTTAAAACTTTTTTGTTCTTTGCTGCATAGACTCTTTGCCAATTACCTTGATGAAACAAATTCGTTGCTGCAACTGCTATAAAGAAAGTCAATCCAGCTGTAAAATTAGGCAAATAACTTGAACTTAGTAAATTTGGTTTGTTTAATTTGATATATTCAAAACTAAACACATTAGCATTAAATGAAATTAAATAATAAAATCCAATTAACAACAACAAACAAAAAATAATAAATTGAATGTTATCTGTAAAAATGGAAGCTCTTAAACCTCCATACAAAGTATATATAAGAGAACTAATAATTACGATTAAGGCTGTAATCCATAAATCTGTTCCTGAGATATAATTAATTAATACTGAAACAGCCGTTACTTCTGCAATTAAAAATATTGTCATGTAAAAAATTGATAAAAACAAAATCAATTTAAATAACTTTGTACCAAATCTAAGTCTTATAACTTCAACTAAAGTTCTACCCTTGGGATAAAATTTTCTAAATCTTTCTCCAAGATAAATTAAAGCAAACAATGGAAAAGCTGTACCTAATGCATATCCAATTACAGCTCCAATACCACCCCATGTTGCTGCTGAAGCTGGGCCGAATAAAATCCAAGCTCCCAATGCTGAAGCAACTAAACTTGTTGTTAGTGAAAATGTACCAATAGATCTATTTGCTACTAAGTAATTGTTTATTCCCTGATATTTTTTTGAATAAACAATTCCAACTATTACAAATATAATACTCAGAACAAATGTTAATAAAATTGCTGATGATTGACTTAATATATTTATCTGCTCCATTCTTCTCCCTTTCTGAATTATCGGACAGGTTCAAAGAGTATTTCTCAGCCGTAATTAGCACCCCTTATGTTTCTTTTATAAAGTAATTTAATAAATAAATAAAGATTAATCTATCAATAGAATGATATAAATAATTAATGAAAAAATTATTAATAATTTTAATTTTTTTTGTTTCCACATCTGTTTTTTCTTTCGAAAAAACAACAAATTTTACATTTGATAAATTTCAAAGTGCTCAAAAAAACGATAAAACAATTGTTGTTAATGCATGGAATAAATCTTGTACTGTTTGTGCATCTCAATCAAAAATATTTGCAGAAGCGATAAATGATTTTAAAGATGTAGAATTTTTATTTTATGAACAAACCAAACATAAAAATATAGCCAAGGAATTAAATATTAAATTCTGGACAACGATTGTTGTTTATAAAGGAGATAAAGAAATTACTCGTGAAATAGGATTAAATAAGAAAGAAGATATTTATAAACTGATAAAAAAAGGAATATAAGTTAATTTAAAACTTCATCTGCACACGAGTAAGTGTGTCCAAAAGCATCTGCTACAGCCTTATAAGTAACTTTCCCTTTACATACATTTAATCCTGCTAAAAAATTTGGGTCATCTTTTAATGCTTTGTGATAACCTTCTTTAGCTAATTTTGCTAAAAAAGGTAAAGTTGCATTATTTAATGCAAATGTAGAAGTTCTTGGAACCCCACCCGGCATATTTGCAACACAGTAGTGAACTACATCATCAACTATATAAGTTGGATCTGCATGTGTAGTTGGTTTACTAGTTTCAACACAACCGCCTTGGTCTATAGCAACATCTACTATTACCGAACCTCTTTTCATCAACTTTAACATGCTTCTTGTTACAAGTTTTGGAGCTTCTGCCCCAGGAATTAAGACACCACCAATTAACAAATCGCATTCTGAAATTAATTTTTCTAAATCTGTTTTATCGCTTAATTGAGGAATAATTTTATCACCAAAAATCTCTGCTAATTGTTTTAATCTTGCTTCAGACTTGTCTACAATATGAACTTTTGCTCTCATCCCAGTAGCTATTATTGCAGCGTTTTCTCCAACAACTCCTCCTCCTAATATAACTACATTGCCAGACTCAACTCCAGGAGCGCCTCCAAGTAACAAGCCTCTACCTTTTTGATTTTTTTCTAAACAATGTGCTCCTGCTTGAACGGACATTCTTCCTGCAACTGCGCTCATTGGAGCTAATAATGGTAGTCTACCATTATCATCAGTTACTGTTTCATAAGCTATACAAACCGATTTTGAGTCAATTAAACCCTGAGTTAGTTCTTTAGCAGCTGCTAAATGAAGATATGTAAAAATAATTTGATTTTCTTTGATCATTTTTACTTCGTTTGATAATGGCTCTTTAACTTTTACAATTATCTCTGCATCATTAAAAATATCTTCTGCTTTATCTATAATTTTTGCTCCTGCAGATTTATATTGATTATTATAAAATCCAGCTTCAAAACCTCCGTTGTTTTCAACAAGAACTTCATGTCCATTGGAGGCTAAAACTTTTACACTTTCTGGAGTTAAACCAATTCTATTTTCTTGAGGTTTTATTTCTTTGGGAACTCCAATTTTCATAAAATTAAATTAGTTTTTTTTGCTTTTCGAATAGTTAGATATTCCAATTCTTAACTTATCAATAATCTCATCAATATGTTTTTTTTCGGATATAAACATTGGTGCAATAATTAAACAATCGCCAGTAGCTTTGAAATTAACTCCCGCTTCATAACAATGTTTAAATGTAGTAAATCCTGCTACTCCAGGTTTTTTATCCACTTTCATGTCAATTCCACCCATCATTCCATATCCTCTAATATTGTCGACTGCCTCTAAATCTTTAAGAGACATTAGGCCTTCTTGGAAATACGGTGACATTTCTTTTGCTCTTTTAAAAATATCTTCTTTTTCAATTATGTCTTGAACGGCTAAAGCTGCTGCAACTGAAATAGGTATTCCTGAATAAGTATAACCGTGAAATAACTCAATTGTACCTTTGGGAGAAGCATCCATAATGGTGTCGTATATTTCTTCCTTACATGCTACTGCGCCCATAGGAACTATTCCATTAGTTGTAGCTTTAGCCATAGTCATTAAATCTGGTGTAACTCCAAATTCTTGAGAGCCAAAAGGTGAACCTGTTCTTCCCCACCCAGTTATAACTTCATCAAAAATTAATAAAATTTCATATTTATCACAAATTTCTCTTAATCTTTGTAAATATCCTTTTGGTGGAACTAAAGTTCCTGTTGATCCAGCTATTGGTTCAATTATGCAAGCAGAAATATTTTCTGCTCCAAAGTTTGCACAAATTCTTTCTAAATCATTTGCTAACTCAGCTCCCGTTTCAGGTTGTCCTGATATAAATTTATGATCTGGTAAGTGTGTATGTCTCATATGAACAACGCCTGGCATTAAAATACTAGCAAATGTTTTAATATTATTTACCATTCCACCTACTGAAGTTCCTCCTATATGCATGCCATGATAAGCTCTTTCTCTTCCAACAATTCTAAATCTATGACCTTGTCCTCTAGCTTTATTATAAGCTATTGATATTTTAATTGCTGTTTCGACCGCACTAGATCCACACATTGTATAAAAAATTCTATTTAAGTTTCCTGGAGTGTGTTTTGCAATTCTTGTTGCAAGTTCAAATGATCCACCATAACCTTGTTGAAAAGGTTGTGCATAATCCAATTTTTTTAATTGATTAGTTATAGCATCTATAATTTCTTCTCTTCCGTGACCTAAAGGATTACAGAATAATCCTGAGCTGGCATCTATTTGAGTTTGGCCTTGATGATTTTTTAAATAAACACCTTTTGCTTCTGTAATTAATCTAGGGTTTTCTTTAAAATCTTTATTGGATGTAAAAGGCATCCAATGTTCGTTAAGTGAATTTGGTATCTCTGGTTTTTCTGCGCTCATAAGTTAATTTTTATTAAATTCTTGCTTCTTCTAGTCTAATTTTTTTCATTCAAACAGCAAATAAAAACAACTGTATAAAACCAGTACAACTTAAGATTGTATAAGCTCTATTTTTTTTTGATTCAAATAATTCTTAGTTTACTTCAGCTTAAGAATGAACTTTAATATTGTCTGTAAATTAAATTTAATTAACAGGAGATAAAATGAAAAAAATAATAAGTTTTATTCTTGGAAGTATTATAGCTCTTAACTTAAGTATTTCACTTGCAAATGCGGCTGCTAATGAAGTGAGAGTTGCATTCTTCTTAGAATGGGCTACTCCAAACCAAGAAGATAAAGTTAAAAATACTTTTGATAAAGCTTTGGGTGTTCCAGTTAAATGGACGAACTTTGCAACTGGTGGGGAGATGACGGAAGCCATGTTGTCTGGAGATATCGATATATCTTATTCTCAAGGATTAACACCTTTTGTAA
>CAJXDV010000057.1 GCA_913052435.1 uncultured Pelagibacteraceae bacterium | reverse complement strand
TATTTTTTTAATAAATCAACAATCTCAATTTCATTTCTTTTAGATGGTTTCAAGTTACTAGCGTATTTAATAACGTTATTGTCAAAGAAATATAGTCCAGTAATAGCTAAATTAGATAAGTATTTTTTAGGCTTTTCTATAATTTTTAGTATTTTGTTTTTTTGATTAATTTTAACCACCCCATAATGCGATGGGTCACTTACAGGATGAATAAATATTTTTGCCCCTGTTTTTAATTTTGTACATTCTTTTAATTTTTTGGTTAAATTTTGACCATAGAAGAAGTTGTCCCCAAGTATCATTGCAACATTGTTAGAACCAATAAATTTTTTTCCAATTATGAATGCTTCTGGTAAACCTCTTGGATATTTTTGTTCAGCGTAGGTAATTTTAATACCCAAGTTCTTACCCTCAGGTAAAATTTTTTTAAATTGTGTTAACTGACTTCTGTTTACAATGATCAAGATATCTTTTATTTTTGCTAACATTAAAATGGATAATGGATAGTAAATTAAGGGTTTATCATAAATCGGAAGGAGTTGTTTATTAACCGCTTTTGTGAGCGGGCTCATTCGCGTTCCATATCCTCCAGCTAGCACAATTCCTTTTTTAATCATTTTTTATTTCAATCCTAATCTTTTATCATATAGTTCTCTCGCAACACTTGTAAAAAATTTCATATTATTTAAATACCACTTAAATGTATGAGCTAAACCTACATTAAGATTTATTTTTGACTTCCATTTAAGTTTTCTACGTATTTTGTTGCTGTCTAAAGCATATCTAAAATCATGTCCGGGTCTATCTTTTACAAAAATAATTTTTACTTTGTTCCCTATGACGAAAGAATTTTTTTTAGCAATACCCAACAATTTTCTTGCTACATCAATATTTTGAATATTATGGTTGGATCCAACGTTGTAACTTTCACCAACTTTACCTCTAAGAAATATTTTTAATAGTGCTTTACAATGATCTTGTACGTGTATCCATTCTCTTGAGTTTCTCCCTTTACCATATATTGGCATGGGTTTATTATTAATAATATTGTAAATTAATTTTGGTATTAGTTTTTCAGGAAATTGATTAGGACCATAATTATTGCAACAATTGGAAATTACTATTGGAAGTTTGTAAGTTCTGACAAAAGATTTAATCAAGTGGTCTGCGCTTGCTTTAGAAGCAGAATACGGTGAACTAGGATTATATGAAAATTTTTCATTGGATCTTTTTCCTGTTTCTATATCGCCGTACACTTCGTCAGTTGAAATATGCACTAATTTAATTTTCTTTCTATTTTTTTTTAGATATTTGTCTACAGCAACAAGCAAATGATAAACACCTAAAATATTGCTTTTAATAAAAGCTTCAGGAGCATCAATAGATCTATCAACATGTGTTTCGGCAGCAAGATTAAAAATACCAATAGGCTTAAATCTATTCAAAATTTTTAGTATTCCACTTTTGTTATTGATATCTTGTTTAAAAAATCTGTAATTTTTGTTTGGAGTAACTCTTTTTAAATTATAGGGATTAGCTGAATAACCTAATTTATCGATGTTAATAACAAAATAATTTTTTTTAAGTAAAAATTTTACTAAATTACTTCCTATAAAACCTGAGCCACCAGTTACAACAATTTTCTTCATAATTGTTTTTACAAAAAAGGTATGATCTAATAAATTAGATTAATAAAAGAATTAGATTATAAAATCAATTATGTTTAAATAATGTCAAACAAAGATATTACTGTTGTAATAACTTCATTTAAAAGTGGCCAAATAATTAAAAATTGTCTCAACTCGATAGATAGAGACTGTAAGGTCATTCTAGTTGAGAATTCAGGCGATTTAGATTTTAAAAAGAAAATTGAACAAGAATTTGCAAATGTAGAATGTATTTTAACTGGAGAAAATTTAGGCTATGGAAAAGCAAATAATATTGGACTAAAAAAAGTTACGTCTAAATATGCTTTAATCTTGAATCCTGATGCCATTTTACAATCTGATACCATCAAAAATTTTTTTGAATCAACAAAACGAGTTCCTAAGTTCGCTGTTATCGCTCCCTTTGTTCAAGAAGAAAAAGACGAAAATAAAAAAATTAATACAGATACCAGCAACCCCATTCAGGTGAAGAATGTTAAAGGTTTTGCTATGTTCTTAAATATTTCAGAATTTCAACAAATAGGTTTTTTTGATGAAAATTTTTTCTTTTATTTTGAAGAAATTGATTTATGTAAACGTTTGATAAACCATAAAAAAAAAATTTATTTGGAACCGAGCATAATAATTAATCATACTGGTGGTAAATCACATGACAAAACTTTAAACAAGACAATGGAATTATCGAGAAATTGGCATTGGATGTGGTCCACTTTTTATTATCATAAAAAACACAAGGGATTCTTTATTTCTTTCTTAATTATTTTACCAAAATTGATCTCAGCTGCTTTTAAGGTACTTTTATATTCACTTTTTTTTAACAGAGATAAAAAAGAAATTTATAATCATAGACTCTTAGGTTTGGTTAACGCAATAATGGGAAAAGACTCTTGGTACAGACCCAAAGTTTAGTTCAATGACCAGGAAATTCAATTAGGCTGTGTGTCTGATAGCCTTTATTTTTTAAATTATTCACACCACCTAAATCGTATAAATTAATCACAAATATAAAGCCCGCTATATTTCCCCCAGATTTTTCAACTAATTTTGCTGCCGCCTCCGCTGTTCCACCTGTTGCTATTAAGTCATCGATGATTAGAACTGAATCATTTTTGTTTATAGAGTCTTTGTGAATCTCAATCGTAGCTTTTCCATATTCGAGCACAAAATCTTGTGAAAATGTATCAGCGGGAAGTTTTCCTTTTTTTCTAATTAAAATGAAAGGTTTTGACAAATTGTAAGAAAGGGCAGAAGCAAAAACAAAACCTCTCGATTCGACTGCAACCAATTTGTCGAATTTAATTTTTGATGCAATTTTGCTTAATTGATCAATAGCCTCTTTAAAAGCTTCTTTATTTTTTATCAAGGTTGTAATATCCCTAAACAAAATACCCTTTTTAGGATAGTCAGGTATTGAACGAATGTATTTACTTAAGTCCATTTTATGCTTCAAACTTTTATTAAAAGATCATATTAATTATATTAATTTATGACAAAAAACAAACTTGGAATTATTGGAGGTAGTGGACTTTATGAAATTGAAGGGCTGGAAAACCTGAAATGGAAAACAATTGAAACTCCATGGGGAAATCCGTCGGACCAAATACTAAATTTTAACTATAAAGGAAAAAAGGTCTGTTTTTTACCAAGGCATGCCAGAGGTCATAAAATTTCGCCAACAAATATTAATTTTAGAGCTAACATTGATGCTTTAAAACAATCTGGGGTTACAGACATAGTTTCTATTTCAGCAGTAGGTTCTCTAAAAGAAAATTTAAATCCCGGTACTTTTGTACTAGTTGATCAGTTTATTGATAGAACATTTGCTAGGGATAAAACATTTTTTGATCAAGAAATAGTTGCGCATGTTTCAATGGCTCATCCAACAAGTATTGGTTTAGCCGATGCGTGTGAAAATTCTCTTAAGAAATTAAATATCAAATATCAAAGAGATGGTATCTATATTGTTATGGAAGGTCCACAATTTTCTACTCTTGCTGAATCGAATTTATATAGAAGCTGGAATGCTGATGTAATAGGAATGACCAATATGCCAGAGGCTAAATTAGCAAGAGAAGCTGAGATTCGTTATACCACTGTAGCTATGGTAACAGATTTTGATTGTTGGCATCCAGATCATGAAAATGTTGAAGTACAAATGATAATAAAAACTCTAATGAGTAATGCTGAAAAGGCAAAAGGTATGATCAAGTTAGTTATTGAAAATTTTGAACAAAATATTAAGAAAAACGATCCCGCAAATAATTGTCTTGATACTGCAATTATTACAAATCCAAAATTAATGACAACAAAAACTAAAAATAAGCTAAAAAATATAGCGGGTAGAGTGCTTTTTAAAAAATAATGCATATAAATGGAAAAGCATTTAGAACAATTTGGTTTGATAAAAAAGATCAAACAGTAAAAATTATTGACCAAACTAAACTTCCTCATAAATTTGAAATAATAAATCTTAAAACCACTAAAGAAGCTATAAACGCAATCAAAACCATGAAGGTGAGGGGGGCCCCTCTTATAGGAGCTACAGCAGCTTACGGGATAGTTTTAGCAATTATAGAAAAGAACAATCCTGAATTTATTAATAAAAGTTCTGAAGATTTTATTAAATCAAGACCCACTGCAATAAATTTAAAATGGGCTGTTAATAGAATGCTAAAGAAATTATCAGGTGTAAATAATAAAGAAGTTTTAAAAATCGCTTTAGAAGAAGCAAGTTCAATTTGTGAAGAAGATGTAAAATTTTGTGAAAATATTGGGCTTCATGGATTAAAAATTATTGAAGAAATCTATAATAAAAAGAAAAATACAGTTAATATATTAACTCATTGTAATGCGGGATGGCTTGCAACAATTGATTGGGGTACCGCTACTTCTCCAATTTATCATGCACATAAAAAAGGAATTAAAGTTCATGTTTGGGTTGATGAAACAAGACCAAGAAATCAAGGAGCTTTCCTTACATCTTTTGAATTAAACGAAGAAGGAGTACCTAATACAATTATAGCTGACAATACTGGAGGAATACTCATGCAAAGAGGTGAAGTTGATATGTGCATAGTTGGGACTGATAGAACAATTGCTACAGGCGATGTTGCGAATAAAATCGGAACCTATCTAAAAGCACTAGCCGCAAAAGATAACAATGTTCCTTTTTATGTTGCTTTACCAAGCTCAACAATAGATTGGGAAACTACCGATTTAAAAAAGATTCCAATTGAAGAAAGAGATTCAAAAGAACTATCTTACATAGAAGGTTTAGACGAAAATAATAATGTTAAAAAAGTATTAATTTATCCAAAAAAAAGCAAAACAATGAACTTAGCTTTTGATGTTACTCCCGCTCAATATGTAACAGGATTAATTACTGAAAAAGGGGTTTGTGAAGCATCTAAAGAAGGATTGAAGAAGTTATTTAAGTGAAAAAAGATAGGTATAAATTCAAAAAAAAACTATATGACAAAAAAGACTTTCCCAAAATCAAAATTATCCCGAAAAAATTAAATAAATCTTGGGGGAAGGGAAAATTTGTTATGCCTTCACCGTTAGAAGTGAACACCTTAATGAAAAAAGTTCCAAAAGGTAAACTAACAACTATTAATGAAATAAGAAAAAAACTTGCCAAAAAACATAAAACCATAACTGCCTGCCCCATAGTTACAGGCATTTTCTCATGGATAGCGGCAAATGCAGCTAAAGAAGATATTCAAGATGGAAAAAAAAATATCACCCCATATTGGAGAACATTAAAATCTGATGGCAAGATAAACGAAAAATATCCAGGTGGAATTCCTTTTCAAAAAAAGAAGCTAGTTAATGAAAATCATAAAATTGTTCTAAAAGGAAAAAAATATTTTGTTGAGAATTTTGAAAATAAACTAGCTAAATTATAATAAAAAATTTATCTTAGTGATGCTGCTATATTACCACCATCAACAGTAAGAACTGCTCCAGTAGTTTTTTTTGAAGTAGCTAAATGGAAAAAGGCTTTAGCAACGTCTTCTGCCTTAACTTCGTTTAATAATAAATTTCCTCTCATATAATCATCTGTACTAATTGATCTAGCTTTTGCTCTTGTTCTGATCATTTTGTCATTCATTAAACCACTTCTTATTCTATCTGCATTCACTCCATTAGATCTAATTCCATGGGATCCATAATCTACTGCATACTGTTTACATAAACTAAGTAAGGCAGACTTTGGTAATCCGTAAGGTCCAAAATTTTTCCCAGGATTTACAGATTGTTTTGAAATATTGAAAAGTAAACAACCATTAATATTTTGTTTTTTCATTATTTTAACTGCTTCAGAAGCACAGTTTTGATGGGAAAAGAAATTAACCTCAAAACTTTTTCTTAATATTTCGTCACTTACTTCACCAATGGAGCCAACAGGAGCTATACCTGCGTTTGAAACTAAAATATCAATGCCTCCAAATTTTTCACAGATTTGTTTAAAGGCATTCTTCACGCTTCTTTTATTTGTTACATCACAGTGGATGCAAAGATCTTTGATTTTGGATTGCACTTCTTTTAGTCGTTCTAAATTATAGTCAAGCAAAACAACTTCAGCTCCATAACTTTTAAACATTTTATAAGTTTCGAAACCTATAGTTCCAGTGCTACCAGTAATAACAACAACGTTTCCTTCAAGCAGTTTTTTCTTTCTTTTAATTTTTGCCTGTTCTAAAGACC
>CAJXDV010000056.1 GCA_913052435.1 uncultured Pelagibacteraceae bacterium | reverse complement strand
AGGATTTGCAATCCTCTGCGTAACCATTCCGCCACGTTGCCAAAATATGCTCAATATTCAATTGTTGTTCTTATATAGTTGTTTTTTTCAAATAGTCTATCAATTTCAATCTTAAATTCATTATTGTTTATTCAAATGATTAATTTATAAAATATTATTCAATGAGTTCAGATAAATATATCCATATCGAAGTAGAAAATAAGATTTATTCTTATTGGGAAAATAATAATTTATTTAAGCCTAAAAAAAATAAAAAAACTTTTTCTATAGTTATACCACCACCTAATGTTACAGGAAGTCTTCACATGGGTCATGCTCTAAATAATTCCATTCAAGATTTGTTAACAAGATTTCATAGAATGAATAATTATGAAACTTTATGGCAACCAGGAACGGATCATGCTGGAATCGCAACCCAAGCTTTGGTTGAAAAAAAACTTCAAAAAGAAGGTGTTAAGAAAAACGATTTAGGAAGAGATAAATTTATTGAAAAAGTATGGGAATGGAAAAATCAATTTGGAGATATAATAATTAATCAACTTAAAAAATTAGGTTGTTCTTGTGATTGGTCCAGAAATGCATTCACAATGGATGAAAATTTATCTAAATCTGTAATTAAAGTTTTTGTAGATCTATATAACAAGGGTTTAATTTACAAGTCAAAAAAGTTAGTTAATTGGGATACAGTATTAAAAACAGCAATTTCTGATTTAGAAGTAGATCAAAGAGAAGTAAATTCAAAATTATATTATATTAGATATCCAATTGAGAATTCTAAAAAATTTATAACTATCGCTACTACAAGACCCGAAACTATGCTTGGTGATACTGCTATAGCTGTAAACCCTGAAGATGATAGATATAAATCTTTAATAAACAAATTAGTTATAATTCCATTTGTTGATAGAAAAATAAAAATTATTCAAGATGAATATGCTGATCCAGAACAAGGTACTGGAGCGGTAAAAATCACACCCGCTCATGATTTTAATGATTATGAAGTGGGTCAAAGAAATAATATAGAAATTATAAATGTCTTTACATCCGATGGTAAAATAAATGAAAATGCACCTAATGAATTTATTGGCTTAGATAGATTTGAAGTTAGAAAAAAATTACTAAAAAAACTTAAAGAAGAGGATTTTTTAGTTAAAGAAGAAACTATTAAAAACAAAATACCTTATGGAGATAGATCCAATTCTATCATTGAACCTTTTTTAACAGAACAATGGTTTACAGATGCAAAAAAACTATCAATTAAAGCAAAAGAAGTTGTTAATAGAAAAAAAATAAAATTCTTTCCTGAAAATTGGTCTAAAACATATTTCCAATGGATGGATAATATAGAACCATGGTGTATCTCTAGACAGTTGTGGTGGGGTCATCAAATACCCGCTTGGTATGGTCCAGATAAAAAAATTTTTGTAACAATTGATGAGAAAGAAGCAAAAGCCAAAGCTAAAAAATATTATAATAAAGATGTAAAATTAACTCGTGATCCCGATGTTTTAGATACATGGTTTTCATCTGGTCTTTGGCCATTTGCAACATTAGGTTGGCCTGACGATAAAAAATATGTGGAAAAATTTTATCCAACAACAGTATTGGTTACGGGTTTTGACATCATATTTTTTTGGGTTGCTAGAATGATTATGTTTGGTACAGAATTTTTACATAAAGAACCTTTTAAAGATATTTATGTTCATGCTTTAGTTAGAGATGAAAAAGGTCAAAAAATGTCTAAATCAAAAGGCAATGTTATTGATCCATTAGATTTAATTGAAAAGTATAGTGCTGATGCATTAAGATTTACTTTACTTTCAATGGCATCACCAGGTCGAGATGTAAAATTATCCGAAGATAGAGTTAAAGGGTATAGAAATTTTTTGAACAAAATATGGAATGCGAATAATTTTTTAATTCAAAACAAATGTACTTTTAATAATGTAAAAAAACCCACTGAATTAAAAATTAATATAAATAAATGGGTTTATTCTGAATTTTTATCTATTAAAGATGAAATACAAAATAGCATTGAAGGTTATCGTTTTGATGAGGCTGCTAAAAATGCATATCAATTTGTATGGCATTCATTTTGTGATTGGTATTTGGAGTTATCAAAAACAATACTATTCTCTGATGACCAAGAATCTATTAATGAAGTAAGAAATGTTGCTAGTTATATATATAGAGAGATTCTAATTATTCTTCATCCTTTTATTCCTTTTATAACCGAGGAAATATGGTTGAAAAATAAATTAGATAAAAATAGCAGTGATTATTTAATGTATGCAAACTGGCCTAATGAAAAACCAAAAAAAGATAGTGATTATAAAGATGTAAATAACGTAATTAACATAATAACTTCAATTAGGTCTTTTAAAAATGAATTGGGAGTTAGTCCCGGCTCATCATTTGATATTTCTCTTAAAAACACTAGTAAAAATTCAATTAATTTTTTTAATAAAAACAGCGTTGTTCTTAAAAAGCTTGGAAGAATTAAGAATATTTTAGATAAAGAACTTGATAAATCTTCAGCATCTTTAGTAATTAATGGAGAATTGTATAAATTGTATTTTGATCAAGATGTTGATTTGGATAAAATTAAGCAAAATCTAACAAATAAATATTCAAAAATTAAAGAAGAGATGGATAAAATTAAAGGTAGATTAATTAATAAAAATTTTACAGATAAAGCTCCTAAAAACATCATAGATCAAGAAAAAACAAACTTTGATAACTTAGAAAAAGATGCTAAAAAAATACAACTAATATTAGAAAGTTTGTAATGAAAAAATTCAATAAAAAAAAATTACCTAGCAGACATACATCTTTAGGTCCTGACAAAGCTCCACAAAGATCATTCTATTATGCAATGAATTTAACTGAAAAAGATATAGCAAAACCATTTGTTGGTGTTGTTTCTACATGGAATGAAGCAGCTCCGTGCAATATTGCTTTAATGAGACAAGCTCAATCTGTAAAAAAAGGCGTACATTTATCAGGAGGTACTCCAAGAGAATTTTGCACAATTACCGTTACAGATGGAATTGCAATGGGACACGAAGGAATGAAATCCTCTTTAATCTCTAGAGATGTAATTGCAGATTCTACAGAATTAACAGTTAGAGGACATTGTTATGATGCTCTAGTTGGAGTAGCAGGATGTGATAAATCTTTACCTGGATTAATGATGGCAATGGTAAGATTAAATGTTCCAAGTGTTTTTATTTATGGTGGATCAATTCTTCCTGGTAAATTTAATGGTAAAGATGTTACCGTAGTTGACGTATTTGAAGGTGTAGGAAAATATTCTTCAGGTAAAATGACCGCAAAAACTTTGAGAAAATTAGAATTAAAAGCTTGTCCTAGTGCTGGAGCTTGTGGTGGACAGTTTACAGCAAATACTATGGCATGCGTTTCTGAAGCTATTGGACTAGCTCTACCATATTCAGCAGGAACACCGGCACCATATGAACAAAGAGATAAATATGCTCTTGCAAGTGGTAAAGCTGTAATGAAATTATTATCAAAAAATATTAGACCAAGAGATATAGTTACAAGAAAATCTTTAGAAAATGCAGCAACAATTGTAGCTGCAACTGGAGGCTCAACTAACGCAGCTTTACATTTACCAGCTATTGCAAATGAAGTCGGAATTAAATTTGATCTAATGGATGTTGCAAAAATATTTAAAAAAACTCCTTATCTTGCAGATTTAAAACCAGGAGGTAAATATGTTGCTAAAGATATGTGGAAGGCAGGTGGCGTTCCAATGCTTCTTAAAACACTTTATGATGGTGGTTATATTCATGGAGATTGTATGACAGTTTCAGGCAAAACTATGAAAGAAAATTTAAAAAAAGTTAAATTTAATCCTAAGCAAAAAGTAATGAGAAAATATAACAATCCTTTAAGCGATGATGGTGGGATTGTTGGAATGAAAGGCAATCTTGCTCCCGAGGGAGGAATTGTAAAAATTGCAGGATTAAAAAAATTACAATTTACAGGAAAAGCTAGATGTTTTGATACAGAAGAATCTGCATATAAAGCAGTGAAGCAAAAAAAATATAAAGACGGTGATATAATTATAATTAGATATGAAGGACCAAAAGGAGGCCCAGGTATGAGAGAAATGTTACAGACTACAGGTGCAATCTATGGACAAGGTAAAGGTGAAAAAGTTGCACTTATTACTGATGGACGTTTTTCTGGAGCAACAAGAGGCTTCTGCATAGGACATGTTGGTCCTGAGGCTTCTGTAGGAGGTCCAATAGCTCTTTTAAAGAATGGAGATGTTATTGATATTGATGCCAAAAAAGGAACTATAAATGTAAGACTTTCTAAAAAGGAATTAAGTTCAAGAAGAAAAAAATGGAAACCAAAGAAAATGAATTTTGGTAATGGAACTTTGTGGAAATACGCTCAAACAGTTGGACCTGCTTACAAAGGTGCTCCAACACACCCAGGTGGAAAAAACGAGGTTAGAACTTACGCTGATATTTAATGAAAATTAGACCTGTAATACTCTGTGGTGGTGCAGGAACACGTCTCTGGCCAAATCAAAAAAATCATCAAGCAAAACAATTTATTGATTTTGGTGGATGGACGTTAATACAAAAAGCATTAGAAAGAGTAAAAAATTTAATTTTTGATTATCCTATAATAAGTACCAATTCTAAGTATTTAAAGCAGGTAAAATTAGCACTTAAAAAAAGTAAAGTTAAAAAATATAAAATTGTATTAGAACCTGCTAAAAAAAATACAGCACCTGCAATAATATCATCTGCTTTAATTAAAGATATTCCTTCTAATCAAGCTTTAATGTTCTTTGCGGCTGATCATTTAATTGAAAAATCAAATATTTTAAACAAGTCAATCAATAAAAATAAGTCTAACTTAGATGATAAGAATTTATTTATATTTGGTATTAAGCCTACAAATCCATCTAGTGAATATGGATATTTTTTAACTAAAAAAATTAAAAATATAAATAAAGTTACTAAATTTATTGAAAAACCAAAACTTCTAAAAGCTAAACAAGTTATTAAAAAGAATGGCTATTGGAATTCTGGTATGTTTTTCTTAAGAAAAGATTCAATAATTAATAATTTCAAAAAATATCAGCCAAAAACATACAGAAGTTGCTTAAAATCTTTGAATAAAGCTAAATTTAAGAATAATACATATTATTTAAACAGAAGTTCATTTGTCCAATCAGTACAAAAGTCTTTTGATTATGCAATTCTAGAAAAAACAAAGAATATTAATGCTATTAAATTAGATATTCCATGGAGTGATCTTGGTAGTTGGAATGAAATTTCAAAAATATATAAAAAAAATAAATCTAAATATTTTAAAAAAAAGAACGTTTATTATAGGCCTTGGGGCAGATATGTTAATTTATTTGAAGGCAAAGGTTTTCTTGTAAAAGAACTATATGTTAAATCTAAATCATCATTAAGTTTACAAAAACATCATCATAGATCAGAATATTGGCTTGTTACTAATGGAAAACCACTAATTACAATAAATAAAAATAAATTTACTAAAAAACTAAATGAATCAGTTTTTATACCGCAAGGCGCAATCCACAGAATTGAAAATCCTTACAAAAAACCTGTTAAAATTATTGAAGTCCAAACAGGTCATATTTTAAAAGAAAGTGATATTGTTCGTTATCAAGACATATACGGCAGAGTAAGATAAATTTATCTCTTAGCATGGAAAATCATGTTTTTTTTTTAGTTCTTCTTGCAACATTTATGCACGCAGTTTGGAATGGAATGGTTAAATATCATCCTGATAAAGCGGTTGCAGTTGCAGCAATTGTTTTTGGACATATGCCCTTAGCAATAGTTGCAATTATTTTTTTACCTGCTCCAACTATAGATTGTATTCCGTACATAGTTGCTAGTGCAATTGTTCATCAAGGTTATCAATGGTATTTATTAAGCGCTTATCAAATAGGGGATCTAACCAAAGTATACCCAATAGCGAGAGGTTTTGCTCCATTAGTAGCAACAATTATCTCTATTTTAATTTTAGGCCTGGTTCTTAAAAGTTTAATAATTTTATCAATTTTATTAATTTGTTTTGGTATAATGATTTTAGGATTATTGGAAAAAGAAAGTAAAAAATTTAAAGTTTTACAACTTTCTTTATTTACGGGATTTTTTATAGGTCTCTATTCATTAGTAGATGGTTATGGAGCAAGAGTGAGTCTGTCTCCAATCGTTTATATGAGCTGGTCATTTATACTAAGTGCAGCATTATTCCCTATAGTTCTAAAAATTAAAAATCATAAAAATATCTTTCAAAATGTATTTAATAGTGGAAAAAAGGTATTTTGGATTGGCGGAACATTATCATACATAATCTATACAATAGTTGTTTGGGCATTTACAAAAGCCCCCATCCCAATGGTTGGTGCTTTAAGGGAATCTAGTATATTTTTCTCAATATTTATTGGATATTTCTTTTTAAAAGAAAAGATTACTCCAA
>CAJXDV010000055.1 GCA_913052435.1 uncultured Pelagibacteraceae bacterium | reverse complement strand
GTTTTAAAAGACTCTCCGCAGCCACAGCGCTCTGTTTCATTTGGATTATTGAATACAAATGATGATGAAAATTCTCTTTTTTTATAATCCATCTCGGTACCTAAAAGGTACATTACTGCTGATGAATCTATAAATACCTTTACTCCTTTATCCTCAATAACTTCATCATTAGGATTTAGCTCTTTCGCATATTCCATTATGTAAGACATGCCAGCACATCCTCCAGATTTAACTCCTACTCTAACTCCAATAGAATTTTTTTCTGCTGTAGACATAATCTCTTTAATTCTTATTGCAGCATTTTCACTTAAAGAAATAATTTGTTTTGTCATAAATTTAGTTCAAGTTTTGCAGCTTCTGACATCATTGATTTATCCCAAGGAGGATCCCAAATTAGATCGAGATCAACTTTATTTACTTCCTTTATTTCCATTATACTATCTTTTACTTCTTTCGGCAAACTTTCAGCAACTGGACAATTAGGAGTTGTTAAAGTCATTTTTACCTTAACATCTTTATTTATAATTGAAATATCATAGATCAATCCTAGTTCATAAATATTTACAGGAATTTCTGGATCATAAATTTTCTTTATTTCTGAAATTACTTTTTTTTTTAAATTCATATTAATTTTTTTCAGTATTAACTATTTCTTGTGAGTTATTTATTGCTGATGTTAAGGTGTGCCAAGATAGTGTAGCACATTTAACTCGCATTGGATATTGCTTAACACCCGAGAAACACATCAACTTAGTTTTTTCATCATCACTTAAAATATTATTTTTTAAATCATCTTTTTCTTTAATCATTTCTAAAAAATCATTAACTATTTCTTTAACTTCAAATTCTTCTTTGTCTTTAATTAAATCTGTCATAATTGATGCTGAGGCCATAGATATTGCGCAACCTCCTCCCTCAAAAGAAATATCTTCAATCTTTTTATTTTCATTTAATTTTAAATAAACATGAACACTGTCTCCACATAAAGGATTGTGTCCTTTGGCATCTTTATTATGATTATCAATTTTTCTTAAATTCCTTGGATTCTTTCCATGGTCTAATATAATTTCTTGATATAATTCCTTTAAGTTCATTTTAAATCAAAAATTTTATTGCATTTGTTTATTGAAGAGTTGAGTTGATCAATATCTTCTTTGGTATTGTAAATACCAATAGATACTCTTGCGGTTGCTGGGATACCTAATTTTTCATGAAGTATTTGACAACAATGATGGCCTGCTCTTATAGCTACTCCATCTTCATCTAAGATGGTTGCTATATCGTGTGGATGAACTCCTTCCATAGTAAACGAAATAACCCCTCCTCTGTTTTTTGGATTAGCAATTAATTTTACTGAATTATTTTTCTTTAATGTATCAACGGTATAATTAATTAGTTCTTTCTCGTAATTTTGTATATTTTCAATTCCTATTTTTTCTAAAAATTTTATAGACTCATTAAATGCAATTACCTGCGCAGTTGCCATTGTTCCGGCTTCATATTTGTTTGGTAAATCAGCGTAAGAAATTGCTTGTTTTTTAACCTCTTTTATCATTCCACCTCCTCCTTGGTAGGGTGGTAGATCTTCTAACCATTTTTTTTTGGCATATAATATTCCAACACCTGTGGGTCCGTACATTTTGTGTCCTGAAATTGCATAAAAATCGCAATCTAAATCTTGCATATCTAATTTTAAATGAGGCGCACTTTGACAACCATCTATCAATACTGGTATGCCCTTTGAATGTGCTAGGCCTATTATTTCTTTAATAGGTAAAATGGCTCCAGTTACATTTGATAAATGAGTTATTCCAATAATTTTTGTTTTATTGGTAATTTTTTTTTTAATACTGTCTAAAGTAACTTCACCATCTTCGTTTACTTCAGCAAATTCTATGTTTATTTTTTTTGATTTTCTTAAAAAATGCCAAGGAACATAATTAGAATGATGTTCAAGTTCAGTAATTAAAACTTCATCTCCTTCATTTAAGTATTTTTGACCAAAAGTATTTGCAATCAAATTCATTGCTTCTGTAGCGCCTTTTGTAAAAACTATTTCATTTCTATCTTTTGCATTAATGTATTTTTGAACTGAAGATCTAGTATTTTCATACAAGTTAGTTGCTGTTACAGCTAGATAATGTACGCTTCTACCTACATTAGAAAATTCTTTTGTATAAAAATCGTAAACTCTATTAATCACACCTTGTGGTTTTTGCGCTGAATTGGCGCTATCTAAATATACAAGATCATTGTTTTTAATTTTATTATTAAATATTGGAAATTGTTTTTTTATATCAGAAATATTCATAGATTATATTTTCATTAATTTTTTAATATATTTTTTTACATCTTGGTTTGTAATTTTTTCAATTGCATCGTTTAAAAAGCCATCAACTAAAAGTTTTTTTGATTGTTTGTAGCTCAAGCCTCTAGACATTAAATAAAATATTGAGTTCTCATCTAAATTTCCAGAAGTTGAGCCATGTGAGCACTTTACATCGTCTGCATAGATTTCTAATTCAGGTTTTGCATCAAATTCAGCATCTTTGTCTAATAATAAAGATTTACTTAATTGGTACCCGTCAGTTTTTTGAGCTTTATGATCTACAAAAATTTTTCCTTGGAATACTCCTTTTGATGAATCGTTAAGTACACTTTTGATCAATTGATAACTTTTTGTATTTTCCGATAAATGATTAATATTTGTTTTTATTTCATGATGTTGTGATTCATTTAGATTAATAATTCCACTGATAAAAGCCGAGCTATATTTATCATTTAAATTACAATTTATTTCATTTCTAAAAAACTTTGATCCAGCAGAATAAATAAATGTTTCTGAATTGCTATTATTTTCTAAATCTATATTGGTAAAGAAATAATTAATGCCTGAATTTAATTCAGAATCAATTCTATAATTTTTAAGATTGGCATTTTTACTAATTTTATACTGTTGATTAATATTTATAAAATTATTTTTTGAATGATTTTTAAAAATATTAATAACACACAAAGATGAATTTTCTTCTAAAACAAAATCTGATCTAAAATTTATAACACTGGAGTTTATATCTTTAGTGCCAAAATGGTAAATAACTAAAGGTTTTTTAAAGTTATAGTTTTTTAAAATTCTGATTTTGGAATAATTAAATGTAAGAGCATTATTTAGATTAATTAATGAATTTATTGAATTTTTTGATGTCTTAAAATCTTGGTTATAATTGATTTCAATATTTTCTCTCTCTTCAAATGGAAAATCAAAATTTTTTATTTTTCCATTTACATATATAATTTTGTTGTGTTCAAAATCATTTAAAATTTCTGAATTATTATAATTAAAATCTCCAGTAAGTTTTAATTCAAAATTGAGATTGGAGATATTTTGTTTAATAATATGATCTAAGTCAGAATATTTCCATTCTTCAATTTTTTTATTTGGAAAACCTTTGGTTAAAAAAATATCTATTTGTTTTTTCCTAAATTCTATATTTTCGCTAGGCAATTTTTTTTCTTTAAACATTTTTTCAATATTATTTTTTAATTCTAAAGTCATTATAAAAAATTTTCGTAACCTTTATTTTCAAGTTCGAGTGCTAATTCAAAGTTTCCTGTTTTAATTATTTTTCCATTTTTTAGTACATGAACATAATCCGGCTTAATATAATTTAATAATCTCTGATAGTGTGTGATTATCAAAAAAGAATTTTTAGAACCTCTAAGAGTATTTACTCCTTCAGAAACAATTCTTAGAGCGTCTATATCTAAGCCAGAATCTGTTTCATCTAAAATCGACAGTTTTGGATTAAGAATTGACATCTGTAGAATTTCATTTTTCTTTTTTTCTCCTCCAGAAAAACCAACATTTAAATGTCTATTTAAAATTTTTTCTTCAATTTTTAAATCAGATGATTTTTTTTTTACTAATTTTAAAAATTCAATGGCATCAAGTTCTTTTTCTCCTCTTGCTTTTTTTATTGCATTTAATGATGTTTTTAAAAAATTGTTTGTATTTACTCCGGGTATTTCTAAAGGATATTGAAATGCAAGAAATATTCCTTTGTGAGCACGTTCTTCAATTCCCAATTTCAATAAATTATTATTTTCAAATCTCACTTCTCCAGAAATTTCGTATCCTTTTTTGCCTGATAAAATATTTGAAAGAGTGCTCTTTCCTGATGCGTTAGGACCCATTATTGCATGAACCTCTCCTGCTTTAATATTTAAATTTAAACCTTTTAAGATTTCTTTATTCTCAATGCTTGCTTTTAAATTTTTTATTTCTAACATTTACCCAACACTTCCTTCTAAACTGATTCCAACTAGTTTTTGCGCCTCTACTGCAAATTCCATTGGTAATTGTTGTAAAACTTCTTTGCAAAAACCGTTTACAATTAAGCTGATCGCATCTTCTGTGTTTAATCCTCTTTGTTGACAATAATAAAGCTGATCTTCGTTTATTTTTGAAGTTGTGGCCTCATGTTCAATTTTTGATTCTGAATTTCTATTTTTTATATAAGGTACAGTATGAGCGCCGCACTTGTTTCCTATTAATAATGAGTCACATTGTGTGAAATTTCTTGCATTTTTAGCTTTTGGAAAAATATTGACTAAACCTCTATATGTATTGTCAGCATATCCTGCTGATATACCTTTAGATATAATTTTACTTTTAGTATTTTTTCCAATGTGTATCATTTTGGTTCCTGTATCAGCTTTTTGATAATTATTTGTAATTGCTATAGAATAAAACTCTCCTATTGAGTTATCACCTTGCAAAATACAGCTAGGATATTTCCAAGTTATAGCTGAACCAGTTTCTACTTGAGTCCAAGAAATTTTAGAATTTTTTCCTTTGCATAGTCCTCTTTTTGTTACGAAATTATAAATTCCGCCTTTTCCATTTTTATCGCCTGGATACCAATTTTGAACTGTGGAATACTTTATTTCAGCATTATCTAATGCAATTAGTTCTACGTTGGCTGCATGTAACTGATTTTCATCCCTCATCGGTGCAGTACATCCTTCAAGATAACTTACATAACTTCCTTTATCAGCAATAATTAAAGTTCTTTCAAATTGACCTGTTTCAGAAGCATTTATTCTGAAATAAGTGGATAATTCCATCGGACATCTGATATTTTCAGGAATGTATACAAACGATCCGTCTGTAAAAACGGCAGAGTTTAGTGTTGCAAAATAGTGATCATTAACAGGAATTACTGATCCTAAATATTTTTTTACTAACTCTGGATGTTTCTTAATTGCTTCGGACATCGAACAAAAAATAACTCCTTTTTCAGTTAGCTTATCTTTAAAAGTTGTTGCAACAGAAACGGAATCAAATATCGCATCAACTGCGATTCCATTTAATCTTTTTTGTTCTTGTAAAGGTATTCCAAGTTTATTGTATGTTTCTAATAGTTTCGGATCAAGTTCATCCAAACTTTTGAGTTTTTCAGAAGCGCTTTTGGGTGCTGAATAATAATATATATCTTGATAGTTAATTTTAGAAAATTTTGGTTTTTGCCAATCAGGTTCTTTTAAATGTTTTAATCTTTCAAAAGCTTTTAATCTCCATTGAAGCATCCATTCAGGTTCTTTTTTTATATTTGAGATAAATTTTATAACTTCTTTATTTAAACCTTTGGGTGCTTTAATATTTTCTATTTCAGTAGTAAAACCATATTTATAATCTTTTAATTTTTCTAACTCTTTATCTATCATTTAAATTCTATTTTCGTTATGGTTAATTAAATCTTCTAGGCTCTTATTTTCAAAAAAGTTGTTTATATAATTATCTAGTTCATCCCATAAATTATGAGTTATGCATTTATCAGATCTACCATTGCATCCTTTTTTGGAATGTTTCTCACAATTCATTGTTTTAACTTTTTCTTCAACTGCAATGAAAATTTCTGAAATTTTTATTTCTGATGAATGTTTTGATAAAATATAACCACCCTTTTTGCCTCTGACACTATTTACAATTTTATTTTTTTTTAACTTTGAGAATAATTGTTCAAGATAGACCAGTGAAATATCTTGTCTTAAAGATATATCTCTTAAAGAAATTGGTTTCTTGGGATCAAATTTTGCAAGATCTGCAAGAGCCATTACAGCATATCGTCCTTTACTTGATAGTTTCATATTTTCCTTAATTTATAGGCGTTATATATACCCGACTAAATTAGTCAAGTTTATAACTTATATAAAAGCTTGCATTTTGCCACTCAATTTTGATAAAAAAACATAATTTTTTTTGAGATTAATTATCAATGTCTTCATTAGCTAGCAAAATAGTTGAAATTTTTATTCCAGGACCAGTCGGAAGACTAGAGGCTAAATATTTCAAAAGTAATAAAAATACTTCCCCAATAGCATTGGTTCTTCATCCGCACCCACAATATGGAGGTACTATGAATAATAAAGTTATAGTAGATACATTCCAAACATTTGTAGATAATGATTTCTCTGTTTGTCGAGTTAATTTTAGAGGAGTTGGAAAAAGTGACGGGGAATTTGATAATGGTCAAGGAGAACTTGCTGATGCTGCGGCAGCTTTAGATTGGTTAGAAAGAGAAAATTTTGATAACTCTCAATGTTGGATATCTGGATTTTCTTTTGGATCATTGATTGCTATGCA
>CAJXDV010000054.1 GCA_913052435.1 uncultured Pelagibacteraceae bacterium | reverse complement strand
TTAGAAGTATTTAAATAGAGGTCTTTCCATGATCTAATTTCTTTAAATCCTGTTTCGCTAATAAATGTAATTGCTTTTGAATTATCATTTTTTGATAAGAGATTCTCAGCAAAGTTTAATTTTGAATTAACTAAAAATTTATTTTTTATAAATTCTTTCGAGAATTTAAATTTATCAACTTTTTTTCCTTTAACATTCGCATAATCCCAAATTGAGCTCCAAAATAAGTTTGGGTTTTTAATGCTCCAATTAAATAATTTATTATAATTTTTTGACACTTTAAAATTAAATTTTTTTGAAAGAAACTTTTCAAATTTAAATAAATTTGATTTATTCTTTATAGACGAATGTGCTTCCCATAATTTCTGAGACATAAAAAATTATATTTAATTTTTTGAAATTATGATAACCTTAAAAATATAAATTATTAAAATGAGAACTTTTTCCTCTCTGATTCGGACCTGTTTTAGACTATTTTTGTTCTTTTCGGATAACAAGATATAGTAAGCAAAAAAAAAATCATACTAAAAGTTGAAATGACAAAAAACAAAATTACTGCAGTTCTTGGTCCAACAAATACAGGTAAAACTTTCTTAGCAATTGAAACAATGCTCTCTTTTCAGTCAGGGATGATTGGATTTCCATTAAGATTATTAGCAAGAGAAGTATACGATAAGGTAATTGAAAAAATTGATCTTTCAAAAGTTGCTCTAATTACTGGTGAAGAAAAAATCATACCATTAAATGCTAAATATTTTTTATGTACGGTTGAATCTATGCCTGTAGACAAAAATTTAGAATTTGTAGGCATAGATGAAATACAAATGTGTAATGATCATGAGAGAGGTCATATTTTTACAGACAGACTTTTAAATCTTAGAGGCGAAAAATTAACAATGCTTATGGGATCTAATACAATCAAAAGCATAATTCAAAAGCTGGACGATGATGTTGAATTCATGAACAAAGAAAGACTATCAAAATTAACTTTTGCAGGTCACAAAAAAATTTCAAGGATAGAAAGAAAAAGTGCAATAATTGCTTTTTCTACTGAAGAAGTATACGCAATTGCAGAATTGATAAGACGCCAAAAAGGTGGTGCTGCTATTGTAATGGGATCTTTAAGTCCTAAAACAAGAAATGCACAAGTTAGTTTATATCAATCTGGAGATGTTGATTATCTTGTAGCCACTGACGCTATAGGAATGGGAATAAATATGGATTTAGATCATGTTTACTTTTCTAATATTAAAAAATTTGATGGAAAAAAACTTCGAAGATTAAATATTTCTGAAATTGGACAAATTGCAGGAAGAGCAGGAAGATATTTAAATGACGGATCTTTTGGAATCACAGGAGATTGTAGCCAAATAGATCCTGAAGAAATAGAAGCTATTGAAAAACACAATTTTCCTGAAATTCAAAACATTTTTTGGAGAAATTCCAAACTCAATTTTAACAATAAATCAAGTTTAATTAAATCTTTAGATGAAAGACCTAATAAGGATTGGCTGAGAAGAATTAGCGAATGCGAAGATGAAAAAGTATTGAAATATTTTTTAAAAGATGAGTCAAACTTAAACATTAAAGATAATTCTGATGATTTAAAAATCCTTTGGGAATGTTGTCAAATACCTGATTTTGTAAAAAAAACTTATGGTCACCATATTGAAGTGTTAAGTAAAGTATTTAATTTTTTAATTAGTCAAACAAAAAAAATTCCTAATCAATATATGAAAGAGCAACTAGCATTTTTAGAAAAATTGGACGGAAACGTTGACTCATTGTCAAATAGAATTGCAAATGTAAGAACATGGGCATACGTTTCGAACAAATCTAACTGGGTAGAAAATCAAGATTATTGGATTAAAAGAACAAAACTTTTGGAAGACAAATTATCTGACAGATTACATGAAGAATTAACAAAAACATTTATAGATAAAAGAGCCAGTGTATTAGCAAGAGGATTAAAGCAAGATATTGTATTTGATACTGAAATAATTAATGAAGAAAAAGTAATGATAAATCAACAATATATTGGTCGTCTAAAAGGTTTAAAATTAGAGCTAGATCTTAGGGTAGATGCATTAGACGCAGATATCAAATCATTAAAAAAGGCAGCTAGACAAAATGTTAGTCCTGAAATTATAAAACGAATTAATCAGGTTATCGATACAGGTCTTATTGAATTAAAAGATGATTATAAAATTTATTGGAAAAATTATCCAATTGCTAAATTAATTCCTGGATCAGATTATTTAAAACCCCAAATTCACCTAAACATTGATGAAATGATAGAGAAAGATGAAAAAATAAAATTAAACGATTATTTACAACAATGGATAAATATAAAAATAGAAACTGAGCTAAAAAGTCTTATAGATCTAAAAAATATAAATGAAAATAATCCTGAGCTTAGAGCGCTTGCTTACCATTTATATGAAAATAATGGTGTAGTAAAAAGAGAAGATGTCTCGATATATCTCAAAAAATTAAATCAAGATGAAAGAAAAAAATTAAGGAGAATTGGAGTTAAATTTGGAAGATATCATATCTTTTTATTTAAATTATTTAAGCCAAGCTCTGTTTCGTTGAGAATTCTTTTATGGAAAAATTTTAATGAAAAAAATTTAAATCTTTTTCCTCCTACTTTTGGATTAAACTTTTTAGAAGAGAAAAAACATATTAATAAAGATTTCATGTTGTTATGTGGATTTGAGAAATTGGACAAGTTTTTTGTTAGAATAGATATACTTGAGAGACTTTTTATAATGATTTTAAACTCAAATAAAGATAAGAGAACAAGTGAAATCAAACTTGTTCCTGAAATGCTTAATTTGCTTGGTTGTAATAAAGAAAATTTTATAAAATTGATACAAAAAATGAATTACAAAACCTACGAAAAAGAAAACAATATTTACTTTAAATATATTTCGAATAAAAAAATAATTAGAAAAAAAGAAATAAAAAAAGATATGACTGACAATCCTTTTGGAGTATTAAGTCAACTAAATTTAAAGTAATGTTTAATTTGTTTAAGAAAAAAGAAACAGAAGAAAAAAATAATTTATCTTTAGTGGCAGTTGCATCTCTTTTGATACATTCAGCAAAAATAGATGAAAATTTTACGGATAAAGAAAAAAAAATTATTCAAGAAGTGTTAATTGAGATGGGTGCTGATATTAAGAATATCAGTAAAATTATGGAAGAAGCCGAGAATAAAGAAAAAGATTCAAACCAAATGTTAGATTTTACAAGGGAAATTAAAAATATTGATGAAGAGGAAAAGAAAATAATTATCGAAGCTCTATGGAATATTATTTATTCAGATAAAAATGCAGATATGTACGAAACTAATCTAATGAGAAGATTGTCTGGTTTATTATATTTAGACAGTAAAGTAGTAGGAGACATAAAAGAAAAAGTAAAACTGAAAAAACAATGACATATCTGGTAAATGAAAAATGTATTAAATGTAAATTAACGGATTGTGTCGAAGTTTGTCCTGTTGATTGTTTTTATGAGGGAAAAAATATGCTTGTAATTAAACCTGATGAGTGTATAGATTGTGGCGTTTGTGAGCCAGAATGTCCATTGGAAGCTATAATTTCAGACACTGAGTCGGATAGTGAAAAATGGCTAGAATTAAATAAAAAATATTCGGACTTATGGCCAAACATTAATAGAAAAAAAGATCCACTATCGGATCATGAAAAATTTAGTGATGAAAAAGATAAGTTTAAAAAATATTTTAAAGAAAACCTTTAAAAAAAAATCAACAGAAAAAAAGAAAAAAATATCCAAAAAAAAAGTGAAGATTGCTAATACTTCTTCAAATATTAAAAAAAATAAAATAAGAAAGAAAGTAAAAAGAATTTCAAAAAAAACCCCAGTAAAAATTAAAAAAAATGAGAAGACAGAAATTAAGAATGATGCTTTAAGAATTTCAAAAACCAATGAACAAAAACCAGAAATTAAAAAAGTAAAAAAACAAGAAACAGAAAAAAGGAACTATAAAATAAAAGACTATGTTGTTTATCCAAAACATGGAGTAGGACAAATTACAGAGTTTAAAAAAATTAATATTGGCGGAATTGATGTTGAAACTTATGTATTAAGATTTGAAAAGGACAAAGCGAATGGGATGGTGCCAGTTAACAAACAATCTCATCTTAGATCACTAGCTACAATCAATCAAGTAAACAAATGCATTAGCATTTTAAAAGGTAAACCAAAAATTAAAAGATCTATGTGGAGTAGAAGAGCTCAAGAATATGAGGCCAAAATTTCATCTGGTAAAATTTACGATTTAGCAGAAGTTGTTAGAGATCTAAATAAAGGCGACGACTTGATGATAGATCAATCATATAGTGAAAGACAACTTTTTGAAAAAGCATATGATAGATTATTAACTGAATTTCAAATTGTTATGGGCGCAACTCTTGAAAATACTCAAAAGAAACTTGATAAAGCTCTTAAAAGAAATATTGAAAAACAACTTCAAAGCACTGAAAATAATACTCAAAATGACGATCTCCCTGTAGCGGAAATGACAAAATAAAAAAAACGCTTCCCACGCAAGCGCCATGGGAAGCGTTCTTTAAAAAGAATAGTAACTATCTTCTTCTTTTCTTAGCTTTTTTCTTAGCTTTTTTCTTAGTTTTTTTTGCAGCTTTTTTTCTTCTTTTAGCCATCTTTAGCTCCCTTTTATTATTAACGAATCTTTTTGATTCGTTTAATTACCTTTTTTTATTTTTTTTGAATAGTTATGTCAAATATATAATTTTTTAAAAAAAATAAAAAAACTATTTTTTTATTTTATTTTATTTTTATAAAATAAAAAAAAGTTATATAAATTGCGATTAATAAAGTGTTTTATTAATTCGATTTAATAAAGATTTTCAAATTTATTTTTATATTTTTGAATTATTTTATATCTTTTTAGTTTCATTGTTGGTGTTAACATTCCATTTTCAATTGAAAATTTTTCATCAGTTATAAAAAATTTTTTAATATTTTCTATTCTTCCAAGATTATTATTTATTTTTTCAATTTCTTGTTTAATTTGAATCTCAGAAATATTTTTTTTTTCATCAACAAGTACCAATAATGCAACTAAATATGGTTTGTTATCACCATAAACTATCGCTTGATCAATAAGTTCTGAATTAACTAGCTCATTTTCAATTTTTAATGGAGATATGTTGTCTCCGCCAGGAGTAATCAAAATATCTTTTTTTCTATCAGTAATTTTTAAATAACCGTTTTCAAAAATACCTATATCACCTGTATATAACCAGCCATCTTTTAATACTTTTTCTGTCTCCTCCTGTTTATTCCAATATCCTAACATTACATTTTCACCTTTAACTAATATCTCACCATCTTCGGCAATCTTAACTTCGTTTCCTTTGAAAGGAGGACCTACTGTTTCTACTCTAATGTCATGTATTGGATTGCAACTAACAACTGGTGAAGTTTCTGTTAGCCCATAACCTTGTAAAGTTGGCAATCCTATTGCATTTAAAAAAGTTCCAATCTCCTTATCAAGTGCTCCTCCTCCAGAAACAAATGTTTTTAGACAGCCTCCAAATTGAGCTTTAATTTTTTTCCTAACAAGCTTTTCAAGAATAGAATCAACAATTTTTTCAAATAAAGATAATTTTTGTTTATTTAATTTTTTAGACCCTAGATCAAGCATTTTAAGTATTAGTTTTTTTTTTATACCTGTTGCTTTATTAAAAGTTGAATTTATTTTTTGATATAGATTTTGATAAAATCTTGGAACTGCTGTCATAACCTGAGGACTACAGTCATTCATATTTTTTACTAATTTTTCGATACTCTCAGCATAAAATATTTTTGCCGCTACACTGATTTGAGCAAATTGAACAGTATGTTCGTAAGAGTGAGATAGAGGTAGCCAAGTTAAAAATCTTGTTTGATCAGAAATCAATGGTCTAAGAATTTCTAAAGCACCTTCACAATTGTTTAATATACCACCATGACTCAAGATTACACCTTTTGGATTCCCTTGAGTGCCAGATGTATAAATTATACAGGCCGGATCTTTTCTAACTAAGTCAACTTCAGGTATATTTTTGTCATTATAATCTAAATTCAAAAATAATTTATTGATGTTTAAATACTTATCTTCGTCTAAGTCTAAATTTTCAAAAGAAAATATTTTTTTTATAAAATTATTTTTTTTTATAATATTTTTTATTTTATTATATTGTTCTTGACTTGATACAAAAACAACATTTGGTTTACAGTCATTAATGATATAATCATAATCTCTTTCGGAATAAGTTGTATATGCGGGAACTGTTATTGAGCTAGATAACATTATTGCTAGATCTGAAATAAACCATTCTGGTCTATTTTCTGAAATTAGTAAGCAACGATCATCTTTTAACGTGTATTTTTTTATTTCATCGGCAAGTTTTTTTATTGATAAAAAGGTTTTTTCCCAACTAAATTGGTTATTTGTCTCCTTTAAAGAAGATAATAAAATATTTTTCTCATTTTGATTTTGATATTGAACAAAAAACAACTCTAAAAGATTATTTAATTTATTAACATTCATAACAATATGGTGGGCAAAGAGAGACTCGAACTCTCACAGTATTACTACCATTGGATTTTGAGTCCAACGCGTCTACCAGTTCCGCCATTCGCCC
>CAJXDV010000053.1 GCA_913052435.1 uncultured Pelagibacteraceae bacterium | reverse complement strand
GGTTTAGCAATTACAAAACCAAAACCTAAAAATATTGGAACTAATGCAGATAAAAATGTATCTTTAATGTTCAATATTAACTCTCATTTATAAATTTAGAGAGCATAAAAAACTTATTTTATCGGAATTTGTTTTTTTGGATCATAGAAGGGCAATGGAACTACTTTTGCATCTAAATTAGCATAAGGCGATTTAATCGTAAATTGTGTTCCTTCTTTAGCATAACTTATTGGTATAAATGCATATCCTATATTTTTTTCGAGTCTTGGTGAAAAACATTTTGATGTTACATAACCAATTTCCTCTTTATCATCAAAAACAGGCCAGTGATCAGGAACAAAATAGCCAGGTGAATATTCTGGCGGAACAACTTTGCTTAAAGGATCACCAACAATTTCTATACCAACTAGTTTTCTTTTTATTCCTTCTTCTTTAATTTTTTTAAGAGCTTCTTTGCCACAGAAGTCTGCTTCCATATCAAGATCTATCAATCTATCCATTCCAATTTCATATGGATTATCGGTTACTCTCATATCTTGAAAATATGAAAAAATTCCTGCCTCAACTCTTCTTATCTGAGAAGGTCCCGTTGGCGCAATTTTATGTTTTTTCCCCGCAGCCATTATCATTTCATAAAGTTCTGAACCTTTTTTTCCATCACGTAAATAAATTTCATACCCAATTTCTCCACTCCATCCTGTTCTTGAAACTAGAACTGGAATTCCTTTAATTTCTGTTTGTTTGCACCAATAGTATTTTAAATCATTAATCCATGATCCAAATAATTCAGTCATTAAAGCTCTAGATTTTGGACCTTGTATTTGCAAAGGTGAAACATCTGGTTCTCTTAGTTCAATGTCATATTTATCTTTACCTGCAACTCCCATAGCCCATAATAATAGATCACTATCAGATATTGAATACCACCAGTGATCTTCTGCAAGTCTTAATAATATTGGGTCGCTAAGTATTCCTCCATCATAATTCGTGTTTAAAACATATTTACATTGGTTTACTGCACAAGCTGATAAATTTCTTGGAGTTAACATTTGAGTAAATTTTGAAGCATCTGGACCTTTAATCTCAACTTGTCTTTCTACAGACACATCCCATAAAGTAACATCATTAACCAAACTCCAGAAATCTTCTTCTGGCGTATTATAATAACAAGGGAAGTACATATGATTATAGGTTGTGTATTCTTTACAACCCCATTTCAATGTTGATTCAAAGAAAGGTGATTTTCTTACTCTTGTTCCAAATCCTAGGTGTGGTTTTGGAGGAGTGTTTGTTCTAGTCGCCATAAATTCAATTTAATTTCGCAATTACTTTTTTTTTAAAGCGCTGTCAATAAAATTAGTTAAGATTTTAATTTATTATTTTCGGGATCGTAAACTGGCGAACCAAGAACTTTAGCTTTTCTTTTTTGACCTTGTATCCCTAATAAGAATTCATTACCTTCTTTTGCTAATTCAGAATTAACATAGGCAAATGCAAGACTTTTTTTAACTCTAAAACCATAAGCTCCCGAGGTCACAACACCTACAATTTTATTATTATGATAAACAGGCTCATTACCTCTTGCATCAGCATCATCAACATTAACTTCAAGATAGACTATTTTAATATCAACTCCAGATTGTAATTTGTTTCTTAGAGCCCCTGAACCAATAAAATCGCTCTTCTTATTCAAATTAAAAAAACGATCCATACCAGCTTCTACCAAACTAATTTCACCTGTGAGTTCCGCACCCCATCCTCGATAAGCCTTTTCCATTCTAAGAGAATTAACTGCGTACGTTCCAAAGTTTTGTATATTTTCTTTTTTTCCTACTTCATAAATAGCATCATACAAAATTTCCATTTGACTCATTGGATGATGTAACTCCCAGCCTAGTTCTCCCATATAATTAATTCTTAAGGCTCTGACTGGAACTTTATTTATTTCAATTTGCTTTCCTCTAAGCCAAGGAAAGTTATTATTGTCTAAATTTTCCGAGGTAAGTTTTGATAAAACATCTCTTGATTTTGGTCCCACTAACACAAGAACTCCATAATCTTGTGTAACATTCTTAATCTGAACTTTTTCATCTTTATTTAAATTATGATTGAACCAGTCTAGATCTCTTATTTCTGAAGCGGTTGAACTTAAAACGTAAAAATTATCTTTAGATAATCTTGTAATAGTTAATTCACTTTGAATTCTACCTATGTTATTGAGTGTATGACTCAGTATGATATTTCCGTCTTTTTTGGGAATTGTATTTGCGCATAAACGGTCTAAATATGTCACGCTATCACTTCCAGCAATTTCATATTTAGCAAATGTACTTAGATCTAAAATACCAACATTATTTTGAACATTTTCACATTCTTTCTGAATGTATGGAAAAGCATTTGATCTTTTAAAACTATACTTTTCTTTTGCTCCTTTTTCTCCAAACCAAATTGGCTTTTCCCAACCATAAGAATCTAAATATACTGCACCATTATCTTTTAATTTTTTATAAATTGGAGTTGTTTTTACAGGTCTACCAACATCAATACTTTCATTTGGCATTGGAGTAACATACATTCTGGTATATTGGTCAGTAGATTTTTCAATTGCATATTTTTTTGTTACCCAACTCATGTATCTTCTTGGTTCAAACTCAAGCATATTTATTTCAGAATCACCATGAACTATCCATTGAGCCAAATATTTTCCAATTCCTCCACCTTGAGCAATTCCTACACTCGCAGCGCAAGCCATCCAGAAATTTTTTAACCCCGGAGCTGGACCTGCAAAAAAATTATCATCTGGAGTATGAGTAATTGGTCCACAAATAATTTTTTTTATTCCCACATCTTTAAATTGAGGAATTCTGTTCATTCCTATTTCAAGATGTTTTTCAATTCTATCAAGCTCTGGTTCTAATAATTCCATATCAAACTTCCAATCCATTCCATCTAAAGCCCAAGGTTTTGCATCTTTTTCGTAAGGACCAATTAATAAACCTTTGCCCTCTTGCCTTAAATAAGCAGAAGCTTCAGGATCTCTTGTTACAGGTAATTCTTTTTCTAATTTTTCAATTTCCGGATGTGCTTCAGTAACTAAATAATGATGTATCATATTTATACTAGGCACATCTTTTAAACCAACCATTGCACCTACTTCTGGACAAAAACTTCCAGCTGCATTAACTACATGCTCACATGTTATATCTCCATTTTCTGTAAATACTTTCCACTCTCCTGAAGGCAATTGTTTAATATCAGTAACTCTATTTTTTCTATAAATTTTTGCTCCTTCATTCCTTGCACCTTTGGCCATTGCATTTGTTGTGCTTGTTGGATCGGTGTGACCGTCTTCTGGTGTATGAAAAGCTCCAATTAATCCATCTAATTTTATGAAAGGATGAATTTTTTTAATCTCATTAGGAGAAAGTATTTCACATGGTGCACCAATATTATCCAATATTCCTTTGACGTAATGGAACCATTCTATATCTTCATTTTTGTAGGCTAATCTTAAACTTCCGCATTCATGAAAACCTGTTGCTTGGCCAGTTTCTTTTTCTAGTTGTTTATAAAGTTTTGTAGAATGCAAATGAACTTTAGCCAAATTATAACTACCTACCATATGTGGACATTGGCCAGCAGCATGCCATGTTGAGCCAGAAGTGAGTTCGCCTTTTTCTATTAATACTATATCTTTCCAACCTTCTTTAGTTAGGTGATATAATAAACTTACTCCTAAAATACCTCCACCAACTATTACCAACTTTGTATGTGATTGAATCTTTTCCATCAATATTAATATTCTAATTTTAATTATGTAATCGCAAGAATTATTTAAATTTATTCTTTAATCAAGATAAATAAAATAGTATGTGGTTTGACATGAATCAAATAAATAGAAAAAAAATACTATTTTATGGCAATTTTTTAAATCACTTAGCAAAAGATTTAACAAAATTTTATCGTGATAAATTAGATAAACCTTTTAAAGTTGAAAATAAATTAAAAGGTAAAGGTTATGATCCAGTAACAACAGCGGATAAAAAATTTGAAAGATTTATAAGATTAAAAATACAAAAAAAATTTCCAACTCACGGAATCATAGGTGAGGAGTTTGGTCACAACAAAACTAAAAGTGATTTTACTTGGGTTATTGATCCTATTGATGGAACAAGATCATTTGTGATTGGAAATCCTACTTGGAGTAATTTAATTTCTTTGAATTTCAAAGGAAATCCAATTGTTGGGTTAGCTAATTTTCCAAAACTAAATAAATATTATTACAATGTGTCTGAAAAAATTGCTTTTGTTGTTGAAAAAGGAAAAAAACGAAAGTTGTTAGTAAACAAGAAGGCTTCAATAAAAAATATGAAAGTTTCTGGTGCATTTCATGGCTGGCTTTCTTTAAAAAAACAACAAAAAATTCCAAAAGTTTTAAAATTAATGCAATTTCCAAGTGCTGATGCATTAGGTTATGCAAATTTATGCGAGGGAAGAGTTGATATTGTACTGCAATGTCAAAACAAGATTTGGGATATACACCCATTGATTCCAATAATAAGTGCAGCAGGCGGGATTGTAACAACTTGGGATAATAAAAATCCAAAACTTGGAGGAAATATTCTTGCTTCATCAAATAGATCAATCCATAAAAAAATGTTAAATCTTTTAAAGCCCGTGCTTTAAAAAAATGAAAGTTATAGTTTTACAACACATTAAAATTGAAGATCCCGGATATATAAAAGATTTAATGATAAAAGATAGTGTCGAGTTAACCACCATTGAATTAGATGAGGGCCAAAAAATACCATCAGATTTATCAAAATTTGATGCAATGTTTTGTATGGGTGGACCAATGGATACATGGATGGAAAAAGACTATCCCTGGTTGATTGAAGAAAAGAAAAAAATAAAAGAATTTGTTGTAGATTTAAATAAACCATACCTAGGTTTTTGTCTTGGTTGTCAGTTATTGGGAGAAATATTAGGTGGAAAGGTTGCTAAATCAAACAATCCAGAAATAGGAATGTTGGAAATAAATTTTATAGAAAATAGAAAAAATGACTTATTATTTTCAGAATTTCCAAACAAAATAATCTCATTACAATGGCATTCTTATGAAGTTCAAGGTTTAGAAAATAACAAAGATGTTTCTCTTTTAGCGTCTTCTAAAGAAACTAAATATCAAATATTTAAATATAAAAACCATGCATATGGTATTCAATTTCATATTGAGGCAAAAGATACAACAGTGAAGGAGTGGGGATGTGTGTCAGAATATAAATCAGCTTTGGAAAAACAACTAGGAGAAGGTGCACTTGAAAAATTTGATAAAGAAGCTCAAGTAAATATGAAGAATATGAATAATTATTCTAAGGTTCTTTATGAAAATTTTAAAAAAATAATTTAAAAAAAATCATTAATTTCAAAATGTTCAATAAAGGAACCTTTGTTTACTGTTCTTTCACAAAATCATAAAGCTTCATGTCATTTGTTATCAAATTTATAAATAATTAATCTATTGGATAATTCCAAGCATCGCCACCAACAACTTTTGATATTGCAGAGAAATCCTTAGTATCATTGCCTTCTTCGCAAAACTTATTATAAATTTCTAGAGCCATAGATCCAAGTGGAGTAGAGGCTTTAGCTTGTTTTGCGCATTCATTTGCTAATTTTAAATCTTTGTTCATCATGCCAGCAGAAAATCCTGGTCGATAATTATTATTTGAAGGAGTTCCTTCAATTAGACCGGGCAAGGGTGGATAAACAGATATTGGCCAGCTATTTCCTGACGCATTTTTCATAATTTCATGAACTTTTTTAATATCTATGTTTAATCTCTTTGCTAACATCAAAGATTCAGAAGCTGCAATCATTGTAATCCCTAAGGACATGTTGTTACAAATTTTTGCACCATTGCCACTTCCAAGTTCTCCAGCATGAAATATATTTTTACCCATAATTTTTAGCAAAGGTAATGCAAGATCAAAAGCTTCTTTAGTTCCACCAACCATAATATTTAATGTTGCTTTTTGTGCTCCCATTACACCACCACTGACTGGAGCATCAATCATTTTAATTCCTTTTTCTGTAGCATTTTTTCCTATCTCTATAGAAGTTTGAATATCAATTGTAGAACAATCAATAAGAAGACAATTTTTTGATACTTTATTAATTATACCATTGTCACCCAAATAAACTTCTTTTGAATTTTTACCTTCTGGAAGCATTGTGATTACTGTTGTCACATCATTTGTTATTAGAGCATCTAAATTTTCCACAACATCAAGTTTTTTTTCTTTTGCTTTTTCAACCATTTTTTTTGAAACATCAAAAACTTTAACTTTTTTCCCTGCTTTCATTAAATTTTCAGCCATTGGATTTCCCATATTACCAACGCCAATAAACGCGATTAACTCAGACATAATTACTCCTTTTATTTTGGCATATTAGTTGCGCCAGTTTCAGATCGAATAATTTTACCATCTTTTATAATATAGACGACTAAGACTGCCTGTCTTGAACCATCTTTAAAAGATATAAAATAATGAGCTACTCCTATTTCATTATTTTCATAAATGATCCGACAACTTTCTGTCTTGGGAGCATCAGGACTAATTAACCATTTACTTAATTCATCTCTGGGAATTTCTTCTCCAGTTGAATGCTTTACCCAAACATAATCTTCACTAACCACTTCATTATATGCTTTTAAATCTTGATTATCTTGAGCATCAATAAGTTTTTGTATAACAGACATTTTT
>CAJXDV010000052.1 GCA_913052435.1 uncultured Pelagibacteraceae bacterium | reverse complement strand
TATAATAATAATTATTATTATTATAACAATTTGAATCAGAGACTTAATTGACATCTAACTAATATTCGCATTTAAAATATTATGAATATGTATAATGCCAATCACCTTATTTTTTTGTTTACCGCCATGAACACATAAACTTGTAATTCTTTTTTTATTCATCAAATAAAGGGCCTGACTTGCCAACATATCTTTGTCAACACTAATTGGATTTTTTTTCATTACTGATTGTATTTTTAAATTTTGAAAATTTTTAAATTTCTGATTTAATCTTTTTAGGTCACCATCTGTTAAAATACCCTTGGTAATATTTTTATTATTTTTAACAATTAATACTCCCAAACCTTTATTTGTTATAACTTTGAGAGCATCTTTCATAGCAGTTTTTTCTGATACAAAAGGTATATTTTTTTTTGTAATCATTAAATCACTTACTGTTTTTAGTTTAATTGAAAGAGATCCACCAGGATGGAATTTTCTAAAAGTAAAATTATCAAATTTTTTATGTTTCATGCAAGCAATTGCTATTGCGTCACCCAAAGCCAATTGAACCGTTGTAGATGACGTTGGAACAATATTGCCTGGGCCAGCCTCTTTTACATGAGGAATTATAAATCCAACGTCTGAATTATTGTAAAGAAGTGAATTTTTTTTCGATGTTACACCGATTAATTTTATATTTTTGTTTCTTGAACAGTACTGAATAATATTTTTCAATTCATTGCTTTCACCACTTAAACTAATTAGTATTACGATATCATTTGAAGTTATTTGACCCATATCACCATGGCTGGCATTAGAAGCGTCTAAGAAAAATGATGGAGTACCAGTTGAAGATAGAGTTGCTGCCCATTTTTTACTTATAATTCCACTTTTTCCTACTCCTGATACAATCACTTTTCCGTTTTTACAATTTAGTATTATTTTAACTATTTGATCAAAAGAATTTCCAATTCTTAACTTTAATTTTTTTAAAGCATTAATTTCGTGTTCAATTACATCTTTGGCAATTGATTGAAATTTTTTTATTTTCATATTAGTGAGACCAAATATCTTCTTTAAAAGAAGCAAAGTCCAATTCAACTCTGGTTCTTATAAATTTTATTGTTTTATTATATAAATCGTTTCTGTTTTCTCTGGCAAGTATTTTATTTAAACCGTCATAAATCTTATGTAGGTAAATAACATCTTTTGCACAATATTGTAGTTGTTTTTCTGATAGATCTCCGCCAAAATCTGATGTCTGTAATTGTTTGCTAACATCTATACCTATAAATTCTTTTATTAAATCTTTTAGTCCATGTTTATCCGAATAACTTCTCGCAATTCTACTCATGATCTTTGTGCAGTTAACGTTTTCAACATCAACATTTAAATATTTTTTAATAAATAGAAGATCGGCCCTAGCAAAATGAAATATTTTGTTAATATTTTTATCAATTAACAACTTTTTTAGATTTGGAGCGTCATATTTATCTTTATTCAATTGAATTATATGTGCATCGTTTTTTCCAGAAGAAATTTGCACAAGACACAATCTATCTCTTTCAACATTTAACCCCATGAATTCACAGTCGATCGCAACTTTGTCATTAAACTGTATTTGGTCTGGTAAATCTTCTTTATGTAATTTAATATCTAAATTCATTTGATAAATATATATATATGATTAATCAGGATTCAATTTTAATATTTGGAGCTACAGGAAATATAGGTAAGTCGCTCATAAATCGTTTTACACAAAATAACTATAAAGTTATTGCAGTGACAAGAAATATTCACAGAAATGGACATGTATTAAGAACCACGAGTAATTATGGATGGTTAGAAATGGAGGAAATAAATTCATTTAGTCCTGAAAAAATTTCATCATTAATGAGTAGATGTTCCATATGTATTAATTTAATTGGTATATTGAATGAAAAAAAAAAAGATCATTTCAAAACTATCCATACGGATTTTCCATTCCTATTATCAAAAATAGCTAAAGAAAAAAATTTAAAACAGTTTATTCATGTTTCTGCATTAGGCATTGAAAATGCAAAAGTTGATTATGCAATAAGTAAAATCAATGGTGAAAATTTAGTTAAAAAAAATTTTGATCGATATATCATTCTAAAACCATCTATTTGTTATAGTTCCTCAGATCAATTTACGACTAAAATTTTCTCTTTATTAAATTTTTTGCCCATAATGCCATTATATTATGAAGGTAAAACTAAATTTACTCCAATACACGTAGCGGATATGGCAGAAATTATTTATCAAGTTGTTCGAAGAAAGATAATAAGAGAAACAATAGAATGCATTGGACCTGAAGTTTTTTCATTTAAAGAAATTATTCTAAAATTGTTAAAAGCCATTGATAAAAAAAGGCCATTAATTCCTATACCATTACCAATTGCTAAACTTGTTGCTACAGTATTAGAAAAATTTCCAAAACCATTAATTACCAAATCTCAATTAAATCTTTTACAGTATGATAATGTTAAATCAGGAAAATACAAAACAAACTTTAATTTAGGCATTGAAGCAAATAAAAAATTTGAGGAAGAAATAGAAAAATATAGCTTTAATTGGAAAACCGGTGGACAGTTTTCAAAAAAAAATCTTTCACAAAATAGCTGATGTTAATTTATATAATTTATGTCGTATATTTTTAATATTAGCCTATGTAATTTTTATTTCAGGCAAAGCTGTGAATCGAGACATGGAATCAAAACAGAGCAAGAAATAGATTTAATTCAAGACCAAAACATAGATAATAAATTCTCAAGTATTGGCGAAAAAGAAACTAATTCTAGTTTAGCAAATTATAACAATCAGCTATATAAACTTCATTCTGAAAGTTTTCTAAATGATTAGGAATTTAAAAAAGTAAAATAAAAAATCTAAAATAATTTAAGCTGATTTAATTTTTTTCTCTATAAACTGAGGAACTTCGTCTTCCTTATCTACTACTTCGTCTTTTTTATTTTTTGGGTTAAACACGATGATTAAGTGGAGAGGACAATAACTGAACTTATCTACATTTTTTCTTCCACAGAAAGTTGATCCTTTGTCATCAGGATGACCTTCCATGTATTTACATGTTTCTTCTGTTAATTCTTCCAATTTCAAATTTCTTGCAGGCTCAAAGTCTTTGTTTAATAGAAGTGATCTAAATTTATTTTTTCTTCCTCCTTGTTGAATTTGATTATTTTTAGATTTAAACACGTCCGTGTTGCTTGATATTGAAGGTCTTGTTTTGATTTTAGCTGATAGATTTAATCTATGAGCTTTTCCAATAACTGCATTTCTACTTATGCCACCTATAATTTCAGCAATTTGACTTGCCGTTTGGCCTTTGCCCCATAGCTCTTTTAATTTATTAACTTTTTCTTCTGTCCAGCTCATATACTATATTTGGTATATACTTATCTTTGTATAACATTATCTTGAAAACATAAATATAAGATAAAAACAAGCTTTTTTTGTTGTTTTTTGACAATTATTAAAAAAAAAGTTTATGAGTTATTGCTTATGGTTGAATTAAAAAACAAATGTAAATTTGGTGAAGCGAATGTAAATGTGCTTCTTTCGACGCTCACCTTATACTATAAAGAATGTGAAAGATTTTTAAGAGTAGGACAGCAGACGATCTTGTCACCGCTAGTTTCTATTTCTCTATTCTACGTTGTATTTTCTATAAGCATAGGAAATGACAGACCAAATGTTTTAGGAGTTAGTTTTATGACATTTCTCCTTCCAGGACTTATAGCCATGAATTGCCTTCAGGCAAGTTTCGCGCATTCTTCTAGCAGTATTTTAATGGGAAAAATAATGCAGACTATTTATAGCGATATAATCTCAACACCTCTGGAAGCAAAAGAAGTAGTTTTAGCAATTGTTTTAGCATCTGTTACAAGAAGTTTTTTAATAGCAATTACATGCATTATAGGATTTTCTTTTTTTGTAGATATAAAAATCTATAATTTTTTATATTTATTTATTTTTTTATTTTTTGGATCTTTTATTTTGGGATGTGCTGGATTTCTGGGAGGTTGTGCAATAGAAAAATTTGATGGAATGAGTGCAATAACTAATTTTATACTTTTACCAGCAACCTTCATGTCGGGCACCTTCTTCACCATTCAAATCTTAAATCCAGTTTTACAAAAAATTTGTGAATTTAATCCCTTTTGGTATATGATCATGGGAACAAGAATGGCTTTTATTGGCAAAGCCGATGGATCAATTTTAACAGGAATAATTTATCTTTCTGTTCTTTCGATTATATTATTTTTTTGTTGTATAATCGCATACCAAAAAGGATGGAAAAATTTAAAACAATAAAACATAAATGAGTTCTTTAGCTAAAAATTATAATAGAAGAAAAATATCTTTTAGGAGTGGTAAAGGAAGTTTTCTATATGCAACGAATGGCAAAAAATATTTAGACTTTGTCCAAGGCATAGCAGTTAATTCTTTAGGTCATGCTAATCCTTATTTAACTAAAGCATTGAATAAACAGGCCAATAAAGTTTGGCATGTTTCTAATGCATTTATTATTCCAGAAGGAGAAAAGCTTGCCAAGAGATTAACAGAAAAAACTTTTGCAGATTATGTTATCTTCCAGAACTCAGGCACAGAATGTGTTGAAGCCGCAATAAAAGTTGTAAGAAGATATTTTTACTCAATTGGTAAACCTTTTAAGAATAGAATTATAACTATAAGAAACTCATTTCACGGTAGAACTTTAGCCGCAATTTTTGCAAGCGGTTCAAAGAAAATGATCTTAGGGTTTGGTCCAAGGGTTGACGGATTTGATCATTTTGAATTTGGTGATCTTAAATCTTTAAAAAAGTTAATCACAAAAAAAACTGCAGGAATTATGATTGAGGATTGTTTAGGAGAAGGAGGCTGCAAGTTAATTCCTGACTGGTGTTTAAGATATATAAGAAAAATTTGTTATGAAAAAAAAATTTTATTAGTAATTGACTCTATACAATCGGGAGTGGGTAGATCAGGAAAGTTCTTTGCTTTTGAATATGCTAAAATAAAGCCAGATTTAGCAATTATTGCGAAAGGTTTAGGTTCTGGATTTCCGATAGGGGCAGTTTTAATGAATAAAAAAACAGCATCAGCAATGACTGCGGGTAGTCACGGATCAACATTTGGAGGAAATCCGATTGCTATGACGATTGGAAATGCTGTATTGGATCAGATATTTAAAAAAGGGTTTTTAACAAACGTGGAGAAATCTTCCAAATACTTTAGAGCTGAACTAAATAAAATAAAAGAAAATTATCCAAAAACAATTAAAGAAATTAGAGGAATCGGTTTGCTAATTGGTTTGCAGCTTTTTAAAGATCAAACAAAATTTATTCAAAAATTAGAAAACAATAAGTTGCTTACAATTAGAGCGGCTGAAAATGTAGTTAGAATATTGCCACCTCTTAATGTAAAAAAGTCAGAAATAGATCTTGCAATAAAAATTATCAGAAAAGTTTGTAAAGAAATTAAAGCATAATGAAAAATTTTATAAATATAATAGATATTCCATCTAAAAATTTAAAAAAAATAATTATAGATGCAAAAAAGAGAAAGAATAAAAGAAAAAATTTAAAAGCTCTTGACATAGATAAGGATGCTCCTCTTAAAGGAAAAATGCTTATTCAGATGTTTGAGAAATCTAGCCTAAGAACGAGACTAAGTTTTTATCTCGCAATTAAACAACTTGGAGGAAGCGCTCTAACTTTAAAACCTGACGAACTACATTTGACAAAAGGAGGGGAAAGTCTAGCCGATACTGCCAAGATTCTATCAACTTATGGAAATGCATTTATGCTTAGAACAGATAGTGATCAAAAATTAGAAGAATTTAAAAAACACATAACTATTCCTATAATAAATGGATTAAGTCCATCATCTCACCCAACTCAAGTTTTGTCTGATGTTTTTACAGTTGAGGAAATTAAAAAAAGACCTATTTCAAAATTACAAATTTGTTGGATCGGAGATGCTAATAATAATGTAATTAATAGTTTGATTGAAGCTTCTGTTAAATTTTCATTTAAATTAAATATTGGTTGTCCAAAAAAATATGAACCAAATAAAAAATTATTAATTTGGGCAAAAAAAAATAAAGGAAAAATTAATGTATTTAATGACTGTAAAAAAGCAGCCACTGATAGCGATGTAGTCTTTACCGATAAAGTTATATCTATGAACGACAAAGTTAATAAGTCTAGAAAACTGAAATACTTTAAAAATTTTAAAATAAATTCAAAAGTTATGAATTGCGCAAAAAAAAATGCAATTTTCCTTCATTGCTTGCCACGCGGCTCAGAAGTTTCAGATGATGTTTTTTTGGGAAAACAGTCTAAAGTTTGGGATCAAGCTTTAAACAGAGTTTATGTACAAAAGAGTATTTTATTATATTGTTTTGGAAAATTAAGGTAATGGTAAAGGATTATCAGAATTTTGATTCATAAATAGAATTACTGAAGCTCTATCTTTTTCTTTTTTTAAACCTGCAAAAGCCATTTTTGTTCCTTTAATATAAGCTTGAGGTTTGATCAAAAAATCATTCATTTCTATGAATGTCCAAGATTTTTCATATGCTATTAATGCCTTAGAATATTTATAGTCATCTATAGAAGCCACATCTCTTCCAAGCACGTTATAAAGCGCGGGTCCAATTTTGTTTTTTCCACCTTTTTTTACTGAATGACAAGCGCTACATTTTTTAAAAACATTCTGTCCATGTTCTACGTCTCCCTCGGCCAATAATGTTGAAATATCAACAGCTTGGTCTGCGTTTGAAGCTTGAGTAGCAGTTGATTTTGAAACCTCCACTTTGTAACCAGCTGTTTTTGGTTTTTCTACATGAAATATAAAATCAGATATTTTACCGATTCCAAACATCACAAAAAAAACCATCAAGACAGCGGCAATTATTTTATTTATTTCAAATGAATCCATGATTTTTAATTATTATGGTCGTATAACATGTTAAACAAAAAAAATACTAAATTTAATTTCAATTATTGCGTCTGAAAGACGCATAAAA
>CAJXDV010000051.1 GCA_913052435.1 uncultured Pelagibacteraceae bacterium | reverse complement strand
CCTTTTTTAAGTACAGTTTTCTCGTCCCTATATTTAATTAATATTTCTTTTAATGAAGTACGGGATGCACTTGTATAATCTTCAAATACATTTCTTTCCATTTTGGACTCAGTATCTTTTTCAAATCTCTTAGCGTCCTTGATAGTAATAAATGTTCTTGAAAACCTAGGAAAACCCTTTTTCTTAATCTCAACTTTAAATTTACCCTTAATATTTTTTATGTACGCCATAACACATTCTCACTTTCTAAATGCCGACTCATGGCCGACAAATGTTTTTTAACTTTCTAAAAGCCCTGTAGTGATTATGTTTCTAGAGATTTTTAAGGGGCGTTCTGTTGCCAGGTGCCCCGGACCCCGTAACTTAATTAATAAATTAATTAAGCTGCAAGTGCATAACTTTCGTTAGCATTTATAAATTAGCCCTTCACGGCGGAACAATACCGAACGAAAGAATAACTTTTAGACATCCGTCGATCCTAATTCACCCCCTTAAGTTGAAATTGGTGGAGGTGGTGGGTACTGCCCCCACGTCCGTAATGGTTATTACGAAATTCGTTTATCGTCATAGTTGGAAAACCAACATTATTAATATAAAACCAATTTAAACATATTCAATAAATTTTTAATGAAATTAACCACAGAACAAGCCAAAGAAATAAAAGACCAACAGTCCCAAGAGAATAAAACAAAAAGAGTAACTGCACCTGAGCTAGAAAAAATACTCTATGAGGCAATTCCTATATTGGACCATGGTTTTATAAGAGTGGTTGACTACATGGGCAATGACACATCTATTGTCCAAGCAGCAAGAGTATCCTATGGCAAAGGAACAAAAAAAGTTTCAACTGATGCTGGTTTGATTAAATATTTAATGAGACACTGGCATAGCACTCCTTTTGAGATGTGTGAAATAAAATATCATGTCAAACTTCCAATTTTTATTGCTCGACAATGGATTAGACACCGAACAGCAAACGTGAATGAATACTCTGCAAGATATTCAATATTAGATAAAGAATTTTATTTGCCTGCACCAGAAAATTTAGCGGCTCAATCTCAAATCAACAGACAAGGAAGAGGAGAAATTCTTGAAGGTGAGCAAGCAAAAAAAGTTTTAGAATTATTAAAAAGTGATGCTGAACAAACTTATAGCAACTATGAAATGATGTTGAATGAACGCTACGATGGATCGGTTATAGATGACAAAGAGGTAGGACTTGCAAGAGAGCTTGCTAGAATGAACCTAACTTTAAACACATATACACAATGGTATTGGAAAACTGATTTACTAAATTTGATGAATTTTTTAAGACTTCGAGCAGATCATCATGCTCAATTTGAAATTAGAGCTTATGCAGATGCAATGTTGGATACTGTTAAGAGATGGGTGCCCATAACTTATGAAGCTTTTTTGGATTATAGAGTTGGTGGAACAGAAGTTTCAGCAAAAGGAAAATCTGTAATTCAAAATTTAATTAAAGGAGAACAAGTTTCAGCTGAACAATCTGGACTTTCCAAAAGAGAATGGAATGAATTAATGGAGGTTTTTGATCTTAAAGATAGATTGATTTAATTTTTTCAGCAAGCCCCAGATAAATTTTTGAAATTTCATGATCGGGCTTACTTTCTACAATTGGCGTTCCAAGATCGCCTTGTTTGCCAACTTCAGGATTAATAGGAATTTCTCCTATAAATTCTTTTTGAAACTCCTTTGCAGTTTTTTTAACCCCACCTTCACCAAAAATTGCATATTTCTTTCCATCATCTCCTATAAAGTGACTCATGTTGTCAACTAGTCCAATAATTTTAACTTTTAATTTATCAAACATTCTAATTCCACGTTTAACATCTTGTAGAGCTAGCTCTTGTGGAGTAGACACTATAATTACACCATCCATATTTATTTCCTGAGCAAAAGTTAGTTGTGTATCCCCAGTTCCAGGTGGCATATCAACAATTATAAAGTCTAGATCTTGCCATTTAACTTTTTGAGTAAATGTTTTAATAGCGCTTGTTACCATGGGTCCTCGCCAAATCATGGGTGTTTGTTCTTCTGTTAAGAAACCAATAGACATACATTGTATGTCATATTTTGAAATTGGTTTTAACATCTGTCCGTCACTTTCTGGCTTTTCATTTATTGAAAATAATTTTTGTAAAGATGGTCCATAAATATCCGCATCAAGCAGACCTACTTTGCATCCAATTTTTTTTAATGCTAAGGCAAAATTTGTAGCAAAAGTAGATTTGCCTACACCGCCTTTTGCACTAGAAATTGCTATTGTAAATTTTGTTCCTGAAATAGGGTTTTTTTGAAAGCTTTTTGGTTCAGTTTTTGCTTTCATTGTGTCACTTATACCTACTTTATTGTCACTCACAAGATTATCATTAGCTTGTTTTTAGTCATAAAGACACTATATACAATGTCGTATGAGCGATTTCAAAAATCAAAGTCCATGGGGTAGCTCTCCAGGAGGTGGCAATGGTGGATTTAGAAGAGGACCCACTCCGCCTGATATAGATGAACTCGTAAAAAAAATTCAAAATACAATTAACAAATTTATTGGTGGCGGAAAAGGTGGAAAGAAACCAATTTTATTTGGTCTAATCATCTTAATAATTATTTGGGCATTAAGTGGTCTATATAGAGTATTGCCAGATGAACAGGGTGTAGTTTTAAGATTTGGAAAATTTATAAACACCACTCAACCAGGACTTAATTATCATTTACCCTATCCAATTGAGAATGTGATAACTCCGAAAGTTACAAAAGTTAATAGAATAGATATTGGTTTTAGATCAGAAAGAGATAGTGGATTTACATCAGGCGGTGTTGCTGATGTGCCGGAAGAAAGCTTAATGTTAACTGGAGACGAAAATATTGTAAATATCGACTTTTCAGTTTTTTGGGTAATCAAAGATGCTGGAAAATTTTTATTTAGAATTCAAGATCCAGAAGGAACGGTGAAAGCTGCAGCAGAAACAGCTATGAGAGAAGTAATTGCAAGATCAAAAATTCAACCAATACTAACAGAAGGAAGATCTGTAATTGAAAATGATACTGAAGAAATAATTCAACAAATTCTAGACGAATACAATAGTGGTATTCAAATTACACAGGTACAAACCCAAAAAGCCGATCCACCAGATCAAGTGATCGATGCATTTAGAGATGTTCAGGCCGCAAGAGCAGACATGGAAAGATCTAAAAATGAAGCAGAAGCATATTCCAATGATGTGATCCCAAGAGCACGAGGAGAAGCTGCAAGAATTTTACAAGCTGCAGAAGCTTATAAAAAACAAGTGGTCGCAAAATCAGAAGGTGAAGCAAGCAGGTTCCTTGCAATTTACAATGAATATGCAAAAGCAAAACAGGTTACGCAAGAAAGAATGTTTTTGGAGACAATGGAAAAAGTATTGGCAGATATTAATAAAATTATAATTGATAAAAACGCAGGATCAGGAGTTGTTCCATATTTGCCATTAAAAGAACTACAAACAGGTACAAATTAATGAAAGTTGGAAAATTTTTATTACCATTAATAATCGTTGCTGCTGCGGTAATTTTCTTTTCTGTGTTTATAGTAAAAGAAGTTAATCAAGCAATTGTTTTACAATTTGGTGATCCAAAAAAAATTATTTCAAAACCTGGTCTAAACTTTAAAATTCCATTTATTCAAAACGTAGTATTTTTAGATAAAAGAATTTTGAATTTAGATACTCCACCTGAAGAAGTAATTGCATCTGACCAAAAACGTTTGATTGTTGATGCTTTTGCAAGGTTTCAAATTATAGATCCATTAAAATTCTATATTTCAGTTGGTAATGAGAGAGTTGCAAGATCAAGATTAGCAACAATCATAAATTCAAGAATAAGAAACGTTTTAGGTAGACAGGAATTACAAACATTATTGTCTGAAGATAGATCAAAACAAATGTCTTTAATTCAAGAAGGTGTAAATAATGAAGCTGAAAACTTTGGAATTAAAATTGTAGATGTAAGAATTAAAAGAGCCGACCTTCCACAGGCTAACAGTGAAGCGATATATAGAAGAATGCAAACCGAAAGGGAAAGAGAAGCTAAAGAATTTAGAGCAAAAGGTGCTGAAATGGCAGTAACTATCACTTCCACTGCAGATAAAGAAGTAACTGTAATTTTAGCAGAGGCACAAAAAAAATCAGAGATCATGAAAGGAGAAGGTGACGGCCAAAGAAACAAAATTTTCGCTGATGCTTTTGGTCGAGATCCAGAGTTCTTTGCATTCTATCGAGCAATGCAAGCCTACGAAACATCTCTAATTGGAGGGGAAACATCTTTGATACTTTCTCCAGATAATGAATTTTTTAAATTTTTTGGAAATTTAAAACCTAAAACAAGATAATCTTTTATCATGAAGGAATTGATCATAGCTTTTGGTCTCTTCTTATTTATAGAAGGGATATTGTACGCCTTATTTCCATCAAAAATGAAAAGTATGTTACAAAAATTAAATGAAGTGAATGACAGTCAGTTAAGAACAGGCGGAATGGTATTTGCAATTATAGGATTTATTATTATTTGGTACTTAAAAGGATGAAAAAGTATTTAAAATTTTTTTTAATATTAATTGTTTCAATAAATTTTTCTTTTGCAGCAAACACAAAAGATATTCCTTCATCTTTTGCAGATCTTGCTGAAAAATTAATCCCGTCCGTTGTAAATATTTCAACAACAACAATAATAACAACACGATCTAACCCGTTTCCATTTCAGTTTCCTCCAGGATCTCCCTTTGAAGATATGTTCAGAGATTTTGGCGCTCCTCAACAAAGAAAAACCAGTGCTCTTGGATCTGGATTTATTATTGATGAAAAAGGGATAGTGATAACAAACAACCACGTCATTCAAAGTGCGGAAGATATCGTTGTAAGAGTAAATGGTGAAAAAGATTTTAAAGCAAAAGTTCTTGGATCTGATTCAGGTATGGATATAGCTGTTTTACAAATTGAGTCTGACGAAAAATTCAAACCTGTTAAATTTGGAAACTCTGATGATGCAAGAATTGGTGATTGGGTTGTAGCAATTGGAAATCCTTTTGGATTAGGCGGCACTGTAACAGCTGGAATTATTTCAGCAAGAAATAGAAGTATCGGATTATCAAGATATGAAGATTATATTCAAACTGATGCATCTATAAACCAAGGAAATTCAGGCGGACCTTTGTTTAACATAGATGGTGATGTTGTAGGTATAAATACTGCAATACTTAGTCCTTCTGGAGCAAGCAGTGGAATTGGTTTTGCAATTCCATCAAATAGTGCAAAAAAAGTAATTAATCAATTAATTGAATTTGGCGAAACCAAAAGAGGTTGGCTAGGTGTTAGAATTCAAAGAGTCAGCAAAGAAATTGCAGAAGTTGAAAAATTAGACAGACCCAGAGGGGCATTAGTTGCAAGTGTTGCGGATAATAGTCCATCCGATAAGGCAGGAATAAAAGCTGGTGATATTATTTTAGAATTTGATGGTAAATTAATTAATGAGATGAGTGAGTTGCCTAGAATTGTTGCTGAAACAGAAGTTGGTAAAAAAGTGAAAGTAAAAGTTTGGCGAAATAGAAGAGAGATAACAAAAGATATTATACTTGGTAGACTAGAAACTTCTGATGACTTTAAATCACAAGGTACCGTTACCGAAAAACCAAAAGAAAATAAAATTGAAGGTTTAAAAATTACAGTTCGATTATTAGATAAAAAAGATGTTGAAGAAAGAAAATTACCAAAAGGAACAAATGGAGTTGTAATTACAAAAATTGAACAAGACAGCCCCATTAACTACCTTCAAGTAAATGATATTATCGTTGAAGCACAAAAGAGAAAAATTAATACTATTGGTGACCTTGATAATATTGTTAAAATGACATTAAGAAGTCCAGAAAAAACATTATTAATAGCAATTTATAACAATCGAAATCAAAGAAGATATATTGGTGTTAAATTAGATTAATGGACCTTAAGTCCAAAATAATTTTAATCTCAGGTCCTACCGCATCAGGAAAATCAAGCTTTTCAGTCAAACTAGCAAAAAGAATAAACGGTGAAATTGTTAATGCAGATAGCATGCAAATTTATAAAGAATTAAAAATATTAACCACAAGACCAAACATAAAAGAATATAAAAATATTAAACATCATTTATATGGTTTTCATAGTGTAAGAAAAAAATTTTCAACTGGAAATTGGTTAAAACTTGCAATTCAAAAAATAAATGAAATTAAAAAAAGAAAAAAAACACCTATTCTAGTTGGAGGCACTGGTTTGTATTTTAAAGCTTTAACTGACGGTCTAGTTAAAATTCCAAATATTCCAATTAAATATAGAGACAGAATACGATCTCTTCAAAAAAAAATTGGCCAAACAAAATTTTTTAACCAATTAATCAAATTAGATCCATTAATAATTAATAAAATTAATTCCACAGATGTCCAAAGATCAATTAGAGCTTATGAGGTTAAATCTTACACAAAAAAATCACTAACTGATTGGTTCAAAAATACTAAATCAAAATTTACTGAAGATGATTTTTTTAAAATTTATATCGATTTTCCTAGACCAGAATTAGTTGACAGTATTTCAAAGCGAACAGAACATATGTTGAAAGAAGGAGCCATTGCAGAGGTCAAAAAACTATTAAAGCTAAAAGTAAGGAAAGATAATAGTTCAAATAAAATAATTGGTATTAAGGAAATTAGAGATTTTCTTGAAAAAAAATCTGATTTAAACGAAGTAAAAGAAAAAATTTCAATAAAAACAAGGCAATATGCCAAAAGACAAAGCACATGGGCCAGAGGTCAGATGATGAACTGGCATAAAGCCAATCCCAAAGATCTAAATAAATTATTAAAAAAAATATCATTTGGTCGCTCAAAAACTTGACCAATGAGCACAACTTCAGCTAGATTGACTGAATGTCAAAATTATATTCAGGAGCTGAAATTCTATTTAAGTGTCTTCAGGATCAAGGAGTTAGTCATATCTTTGGCTATCCTGGTGGAGCAGTTCTTCCAATATATGATGAATTAAAAAATTTTAAATCTATCAA
>CAJXDV010000050.1 GCA_913052435.1 uncultured Pelagibacteraceae bacterium | reverse complement strand
TTTTATTAAGTTTTCAATTTTTTCAGCATAATCAAAAGAGTTATCTTTAACAAAATAAAGTTTTGGTAGAAACTTCATCACTATTTTTTTTGATAAAACTTTTCTGATTACAAATGAAAATTCTTTTAATTTTTCAATAATTTCTTCTGCATTTTTTCCACCTAATGGCATAACAAATATTTTGGCTGTTTTTAAATCAGTCGACATTCTAACTTCTGTAACAGTAATTTCTTTTGTTGATAGATTTGGAAGTTTGGCCTCTTCTCTTATAAAAAGCATACCAAGTGTTTGTTTGATCATTTCTCCCACTCTCAACTGTCTCTGTGTAATTGGTTTTCCTAAGCTAGTCATTTAAATAGTTCTTTCCGTAACTGTCGAATTATAGACCTCTATGATATCTTTTTTCTGGAAGTCTCCAAAGTCTTTTAAAGCAATTCCACATTCTAAACCTGCAGAGACTTGTTTTGTTTGGTTTTTCTCTCTAAAAATAGATCCAATTTTACCATTAAATATTATGGTTCCGTCTCTAATTACTCTTGCACTAGAGTCTTGTGTTATTTCACCTTCTACGACTTTTGAGCCAGCAACTTTTCCAACCTTGGACACCTTAAATATTTCAAGTATTTCTGCTGTGCCAATAACTTTTTCATCAATTTCTGGAGTTAACAATCCAGACATTTTGCCCTTTATAAAATCTAGAACTTCATAAATAATATTAAACGAGGAAATAGTAATTTTTTCTAGTTCAGCTCTTTTCTTTGCCTCTTTGCTTGGTTTTACATTAAATGCGATTAAAACTGCTTTTGAAGCTTTTGCTAGAACTACATCTGTTTCTGTAACCATTCCAATATCAGAAAGGAGTATTTTAGATTTAACTTCGTTATGTTTAATTTGATTTATGGCATTTTTAATTGCCTCAGATGAACCATGCACATCGGATTTAATAATTATATTTAATTCTTCTGATGCTATGTCTTTAAAAGCAGAGTCTTGCGTTGCAAAAGTAACTGGATTTTTTCCTTCTTTAGACTGCTGAATTCTAGCATCACATAAAGATTTTGCTTCTTTTTCATTAGGTAAAACTATAAAATCATCTCCAGCTTTAGATGCGCCGCTGATACCAAGAATTTCAACTGGTGTTGATGGTTCTGCTACATTAATATCTTTTCCTAGATCATTAATAATTGCTCTAACTTTTCCCCACTTAAGTCCGCTTACAAAAAAATCTCCTTTTTTCAAAGTTCCTGCAGTTATTATAACGTTAGCTATTGGTCCCCTCCCAATATCTATTTTTGACTCTAAAACAATGCCTTTGGCATCAGTTTCAAAATCAGTTTTCAAATCTAATAATTCTGCTTGTAGTAATACTGATTCCACCAATTTATCTAGATTTTTTTTTGTTTTAGTTGAAATTTCAACCATCAAAGTATCTCCAGAAAGATCTTCGGCAATTAATTCATATTCTAGTAATTGATTTTTTATTTTTTGAGGATCAGCTTCTGGAAGGTCACATTTATTTATTGCAACAACTATAGGTACATTTGCTGCTTTAGCATGTTTAATTGACTCAATTGTTTGTGGTTTTACTCCATCGTCTGCCGCAACTACTAAAATCACAATGTCAGTCAGCTTTGACCCTCTAGCTCTCATTTCTGTAAATGCCGCATGACCCGGGGTATCAATAAAAGTAATTTTATTTGAATTATAGTTAATTTGATAAGCTCCAATGTGCTGGGTTATGCCTCCAAACTCACCTGAGACAACATTAGCTTTTCTTAAAACGTCCAACACAGATGTTTTTCCATGATCAACATGACCCATCACAGTTACAATAGAAGCGCGACTTTTTAGATTTTGTGTTTTAACTTCTTTTATTTTTTCAATTATTTCTTCAGCTTTTTTCTCTTTTATAGGATTATGACCAAATTCTTTTACTAGATGCTCTGCTGTATCTGTATCTATCGTATGATTGATTGTAACGGTTACTCCCATTCCCAATAAATGTTTAATGATGCTGCTTGATTGCTCAGCCATTCTGTTTGCGAGTTCTCTAATTGTTATTACTTCAGGTATATTTACATCTCTTTTAATTGGTTTTAGGTTTTCTTTATTTTCTTCTTTTTTTATAATTCTATTTTCTTTTTGCTTAGCTCTTTTTAAAGATGCCAAACTTCTTGATTTAGTTTCTATATTATCTTCATTTAATGCGCGTGATATTGTTAATTTTAATTCTCTTTTTTTTCCTCCTAGTTTGCTGGATTTACCATCCTTTGAGAACACTTCTTCCTTTAGTCTTCTTGTTGCCCGTTGCTCAGCTAATTTTCTTTTCTCAAAATCAGATGTTGGCGTGATTGGTGGTTTCGAAAAATTATTTTTTTTTGGTAAAAAAGATGAACCAGATTTAAATTTTTCATTATTTATCCTTGGCTTCGAATAAGGTGATTTGCTAGAAAATCTTGATGATTTTTTTTCAATTACTACAGTATTTTTAGATTGATTTTTAGCCTGTTCTATACTTCTAATTGTTTTTTGGGAACTTCCGGAAATTGATAACTTTATTTTTTTCTTTTCCATTTTTCATCTCTCAATCTTTGTAAGCTTTATCTCTCGCTGACATAATTAAATCATCTGCTTCTTTTTTTGATAATGCAAAATCTTCTAAATAACCTTTAATTTTTACTCTTTCTCCTTTAACAATATCATAACTTCCTGTTAACTCATCAGAAGCTAAATCTGCAAAATCATTTAAAGTTAAAATTTTCTGTTCACCAAGTGTAACTAACATTCCTAGAGTTAAACCTACATGATTAATTAAATCATTTTCTAGACCAAGATCTTTAATTTTGTTTGAAATCTCTTTTTGATCTTTTTGATAAAACTCCTTTGCTCTTTCAATTAATTCTTTTGCTATATCTTCCTCTATACCTTCAATTTTTGTTAAAGCCTCTGGGGTGCTATCTTTAATATCATCAATTGAGGAAAAACCTTCAGCAACCAATAATTGACCCAAAGTTTCATCCAGTTCTAAGTTCTTCACAAAATTATCCGTTTTTTCTTTAAACTCCATTTGTCTTCTCTCTGAGTCTTCTTCGTCAGTCATTATGTTTATTTCATAATTTAAAAGTTTTGTGGCTAATCTTACATTTTGGCCTCTTCGTCCAATTGCTTTACTTAAATTTTCTTCAGTTAGGATTACATCAAGCTTTTTTGCTTCATTATCTACAATCACTCTTTGAACCTCAGCTGGAGATAGTGAGTTTGCTACAACTATAGCAGGATCTTCTGACCAATTTACAATATCAATTTTTTCTCCTTGAAGTTCATTTACTACAGCTTGAACTCTACTTCCTCTCATTCCAACACATGCACCAACAGGATCTAAAGATGTGTCAATTGCTTTAACACAAATTTTTGCTCTACTTCCTGGATCTCTTGAAGAAGATTTTATTTCTATTAAACCATCATAAATTTCGGGAACCTCCTGAATAAATAATTTTTCCATAAATTTTGGATGTGCTCTAGACAAAAATATTTGTTGGCCTCTAGGTTCTCGTCTTACATCCAAGCAATAAGCTTTAACTCTATCTCCAGCTTTGATATTTTCTCTTGGGATCATTTCATTTTTTTGTATAATGGCTTCTGTTCTCCCAAGATCAACTATAACATTCCCAAATTCTAATCTTTTAACAATTCCACTTAAAATTGTATCTTTTTTATCTTTAAAATCATTATATTGTCTTTCTCTCTCGGCTTCTCTTACATTAAAGTTTATTACCTGTTTAGCGGTTTGTGCTGCAATTCTTCCAAAATCGAATGATGGTAAAGGTTGCAAAACCTCATCTCCAACTTTCTTATCTTTGTTAGTTTCATTTATTTTAAGAGCATCATCTAGAGTAATCTCTAAATTTATATTTTCTGGATTTTCAACAATCAATAGTTTTCTAAAAATTCCAATATCACCATTATCTCTATTTATCTGAACTTTAATCTCGTTTTCAGATCCAAATTTTGATTTAGCTGCTTTTGCAATTCCATTTTCCATGGAATCTATTATTAGTTCTTTATCAATAGATTTCTCCAAAGCTACCGCTTCGGCAATTCTAAGTAATTCTAATTTATCTGCTCTTCTATTCAACATTTGGTTTTCTCCAAAAAAAAATGGGCCTAGGCCCATTTTGAAATTTCAACAATGTAGCTGGAATATATGTGTTTTTTTTAAATATTCAACTTTATTTACTTATTAAAAACGTCAGATTTATCAGTTTTTTCCCAAGAAAATGCACCGCTAGGCTCTGGTTTTCTACCAAAGTGTCCGTATGCAGCAGTTTTTTCATAGATTGGTTTATTTAATCCTAGCATCTCTCTAATTCCTCTTGGGCTTAAATCAAAATTCTCATTAATTAATTTTTCAACATATTTATTTTTTTCTTCATTGCTATCAAAAAGATCAACATAAATTGATAAAGGTTTTGAAAGTCCAATTGCATAAGCAAGTTGAATTAAACATTTATCCGCAATTTTTGAAGCCACAACATTTTTTGCTAAATATCTCGCCGCATAAGCTGCTGATCTGTCAACTTTTGTAGGATCTTTCCCGGAAAAAGCTCCACCACCGTGTGGCGCTGCGCCTCCATATGTATCAACAATAATTTTTCTTCCCGTTAATCCACTATCACCATGAGGACCGCCAATTACAAAATTGCCAGTAGGGTTAACATAGATTTCTTTATCATCTAATCCATTTATAAGATTTTTTGGTATAGAATTTTCTATGTAAGGTTTTACTAACTCTCTGACTTGAGATTGATTTACATCAGCAGAATGTTGGGTTGATATTACAACAGATTTAACCGAGGTCGGCTTTCCATCTTTGTATTCTATAGTAATTTGACTCTTTGAATCAGGTTCAATATTTTTTAATTTACCTAACTTTCTATCCTCTGCCATAAGTCTTAAAATTTTATGTGCATAATAAATTGGAGCTGGCATTAAAACATCTGTTTCATTACATGCATAACCAAACATTATTCCTTGATCTCCAGCACCTTCATCTTTATTTCCAGACGAATCTACTCCCATTGCTATATCTGCAGATTGAGAATGCAGATGGCTTTCTATCTTTGTGGCTTCTTTCCAAGTAAAACCTTCTTGATCATAGCCAATATCCTTAATACAGTCTCTAACTTTTTGAATTAAATCATCTTTATTAATTTTAGGCCCTCTTACTTCTCCAGCTAAAACCACTTTATTAGTTGTGGTTAAAGTTTCACAAGCTACTCTAGATTGAGGTTCTGAGCGTAAATATGTATCAACTACCATATCAGAAATTCTGTCACATACTTTGTCCGGGTGTCCCTCTGAAACTGACTCACTAGTAAATAGAAAGTTTTTATTCATTTAAAGATTATCTATTTCTTTTTAAAAATAAAATCAACGCTATAAAAAATAATATAAAGTAAAAGTACAAGTTAATACCATGTGTACTAAAATATGTTTTTTTGTGTTTCTTAAAATTTTTAAACTCAATAACTCCCTTCTGAGTTGATTCAATGCTATTTATAATTTGACCGGTTGGATCAATATAAGCTGAAATTCCATTATTAGCTGAACGAATTATATTTTTTCCTTCTTCAATTGCTCTGAATATTGAATGTGAAAAATGTTGATATGGACCAACTGAATTTCCAAACCAACCGTCTTCGGAAATATTAATAATAAAATCATAATCTTCTTTACTTTTATTTAATTGTCCTGAATAAATAATTTCATAACAAATTAATGGAAGAAATTTAATATTATTTATATTGATTATATTTCTTTTGTTATCAGCTGAAAAAGATAGATATCCTTGAGTAATTTTTTTTAAACCAAATTTACTCAATAAATTTTCATATGGCAAAAACTCACCAAAAGGAACTAGTTTATTTTTATCATATTTTGCTAATATATTTGCATCTTTATCTAAAACTACCATTGAATTAAATATATATGATTCTTCATTGCTATTTATTCCTAAAATAATTTTATGTTTATCTGAATAATTCTCCGAAAATATATAACTATAATTTTTTAAATCTTGTAAATAAATATTAGAAAGCACTCCTTCTGGAAAAATAAAAATAGTCCTTTTTAAATCATTTGGTTCACTTAACTTCACTAAATCTAAAATAGTTTTTTTGGGATTTTCATTTTGAAAAAATCTGTTAATTTCAATTTTTGGCGAAATAATTTTAATTGTAAAATTTAAATTAGTTTCATCTATTTTATTATTATTTTTAATAGTTATTGCTCCATAAATAAAATTTATTGTTAAAATTGCTATAGCAATAGCTAAAGAAAATAATTTTGTTTTTTTTTTATATTTAAAAAAAATAATTGCAGGTATTAAAAAAAAAATTATACTAAACAAGTTAAATAAATAAGTTCCAGTAAATGAGACAATTTGTAGAAAATTTAAATAATCCGTCCAACTATATGCAATTAAATTCCAGGGAAATCCTCCAAAAATAAAACTTCTTACATATTCAATTAAAGAAAGAAAAATTGAGAATATCAGTATTGAAGAAAAATTTTTCTTTAAATTAAATAAGGAGCAAGCAAATATTGCAATACCATAAAATATTCCTAAAAATAAAGGAATTAAAATTAAAGCAAATGGTATTAAAGGTTTAAAAATTTCTTCAAATGTTAATGAATTTGTTATCCAATATAGATTGGAAATGAAATATCCAAATCCAAACATCCAACCAATCTTAAAGCATGTCCATTTTCCTTTTGAATGATTAGATAATAGATACAGTAATAATAATGGAAAGGTAATAAAATTTATAAAAAAAAAACTGTATGGTGGAAGACTATAGGAAGTGATTAAACCTAACAAAAAAGGTATAATATAAATTAATATTTTATTTTGTAATAATAAAGTCAATTTACTTTATGAAAATGTTTCAAAACTAAATTTTCTTTTTTAGTCATATTCTTAAAATCTTTTAATTTTTTATGATCATATCCAATTAAGTGAAAATATCCATGTATCCAAATTTTATCAAATTCCAAAAAAAAATTAGATGTTTTTGATCTTTTATTAATTATCTCAAA
>CAJXDV010000049.1 GCA_913052435.1 uncultured Pelagibacteraceae bacterium | reverse complement strand
GTTACCTTAATAAAAGAAATTGATGGATTTATTACATATCATTTACCAAATCACCTTCTAGGAATTATTTGGAAAGGTAAATATAAAGGACAAAAACAGAAATGGTTTATTGTCAGATTTGGTGGCGATGAAAAAGAGATTAATATTAATACAAAAAAACCTGAATTTTTAGAATGGAAGTGGATTAATGTCAAAAATTTAACTGATAGAGTGGTTAATTTCAAACTCCATGTTTACCGTCATATACAAAAAGAAATTAAAAAAATAATTTAGTTAAAGCTTAAAGATTTTAAAACTTCAAGTTTGTGATTTAATAAAAACTTATTCTGATCATCTATTTCATTTTTTGACAATTCTTTTTCAGCTTCTTCAATAAAATTACTAATTTGGTTTTTTTCCGCATTTTTAATATTAAAAATATAACTAGTTAGTATGGATAGAGAATTATTTTTAAATTCAACAATTCCATCTTCAACGTAATAATTTTCTTCTTCGGATCCTGTAATAACCTTAACTATTCCTGGTTTTAATAATGAAATTATTGATATGTGATCTTTTAATATTCCAATTTCTCCCTCAAATGCAGGGACGACTACCTCGGAAACATTGTCTTTTGATAAAAAAGATTTCTCTGGATTTACAATCTCTATGTTAAAACTTTCGCTCATTAAGCGGCGGCATCTTTCGCCATTTTTTCAGCTTTCTCAACAACTTCCTCTATTGTTCCAACCATATAAAATGCTGCTTCAGGCAAATGATCGTATTCACCTTTGCAGATTGCATCAAAGCCTTTAATGGTAGATTCCAAATCCACAAGTTTACCTGAAGATCCAGTAAATACTTCCGCAACAAAGAAAGGTTGTGATAAAAATCTTTGTATTTTTCTAGCTCTAGCTACAGTTAGTTTGTCCTCTTCTGATAGCTCATCCATACCTAAAATTGCAATAATATCTTGTAAAGATTTATAAGTTTGTAAAATCTTTTGTACTTCTCTTGCAACTCTATAATGTTCATCTCCAACGACTCGTGGATCTAATATTCTTGAAGTTGAGTCTAGAGGATCTACAGCTGGATAAATTCCAAGTTCAGCAATTTGTCTAGATAAAACTGTAGTTGCATCTAAGTGTGAAAAAGAAGTTGCTGGCGCAGGATCTGTTAAATCGTCAGCTGGAACATAAATAGCTTGAACAGATGTAATTGATCCCTTGTTTGTAGTTGTAATTCTCTCTTGGAGATTACCCATATCTGTTGCTAAGGTTGGTTGATACCCTACTGCAGAAGGAATTCTTCCAAGTAGTGCGGAAACTTCTGAACCTGCTTGTGTAAATCTAAATATATTATCGACAAAAAATAAAACATCCTGGCCTTCTTGATCTCTAAAATATTCTGCAACAGTCAATCCTGTTAAGCCAACTCTCGCCCTAGCTCCTGGAGGTTCATTCATTTGGCCATAAACAAGTGCTGCTTTTGATCCAGCTCCGTCTGGTTTAATAACTCCCGATTCTATCATCTCATGGTATAAGTCATTTCCTTCTCTAGTTCTTTCTCCAACTCCAGCAAAAACTGAGAATCCTCCATGAGCTTTTGCAATATTATTAATTAATTCCATTATAATTACTGTTTTTCCAACTCCCGCACCTCCAAACAAGCCAATTTTTCCACCTTTTGCATATGGTGCAAGTAAATCAATAACTTTAATTCCAGTTACCAATATTTCAGTTTCTGTAGATTGCTCAGTAAAGGCTGGAGCTGGTCTGTGAATTGGCCAACTTTCTTTAGTTTTAACTTCACCTTTTTGATCGATTGGTTCGCCCACAACATTAATAATTCTTCCTAGAGTTTCAGGTCCGACAGGTACTTGTATTGGTTTTCCTGTATCCGTTACTTCGTCACCTCTCTTTAAACCTTCCGTACTATCCATTGCTATAGTTCTAACGCTTGATTCTCCTAGATGTTGCGCTACTTCAAGAACCAACCTGGAACCAGCATTGCTACATTCTAATGCTGTTAATATTTCTGGAAGCTCATCTTTAAATTTTACGTCTACTACTGCTCCAATAACCTGTGTAATATTTCCTTTTCTGCTCATAATTATAAACTTTCTGCTCCTGATATTATTTCTATTAACTCTTTAGTAATGGCTGCCTGACGACTTCTATTATATTGAATAGTAAGTTTGTCAACCAATTCGCCAGCATTTCTAGTTGCATTGTCCATTGCAGTCATTCTAGAACCTTGTTCGCTAGCAGAATTCTCTAACATTGCTTTGAAAATTTGCGTTGATATGTTTTTTGGCAATAAATTGTATAAAATTTCATCTTCATCTGGTTCAAATTCAAAGCTATTTTCAGATTTAGTGTCACTTTCTTTTTCCTCTGAATTCAAAGGTATGATTTGTTGTTCTTGGGGAATCTGGGTAATTACATTTTTAAATTTATTATAAAATATTGCACATACATCAAATTCGTTATTATTAAATTTTTCAATAATTAAATTTCCAACTTTTGATGCGTCAAAATAATTAGCATTTTTTGACTCTTTGAATGAAATTTTTTCAACAATATAATTTTTATATTGTCTTTTTAACTGATCATATCCTTTGGAACCTACAGTTATAATTTTTAGAGTTTTTTCTTCAGAAAGTATTTTTCTAAAATAGTTTTTTGCTTTTTTGATAATATTGGTATTAAAACCTCCACATAATCCCCTGTCTGCAGTAAGCACTATGCAAAGATGTACTTTATCATTGCCAGTACCAACTAATAACTTTGGTGCACTCTCTTTATCTGAAATGCCACTGGAAAGATTTAATATAACATTGTTCATCTTCTCGGAATATGGTCTACCTCTTTCTGCACTTTCTTGAGATTTTCTTAGTTTAGCCGCAGCAACCATTTTCATAGCCTTGGTTATTTTTTGTGTCGATTTAACACTAGTTATTCTTTTTCTAAGATCGTCTAAGCTTGGCATTTATTATTGTTTAAGCTCTTTAATTAAATCAGCTAATTGTTTCTCGGTCTCCTCCTCAAGTTTTCCTGAACTTGCGATGGATTCGATTATTTCTGGTTTTTCAGATTTACATTTTTGAAGAACTTTATTTTCAAAATTTGCAATATCTTTAAGTTCAATATCATCCAAATATCCCTTCACTCCACAGAAGATTACAATCACCTGTTCTGCAATTGTCATTGGTGAATACTGACCTTGTTTTAAAAGTTCAGTTAGTTTTGAACCTCTATTTAATAACTTTTGTGTTGAAGCATCTAAATCTGAGCCAAATTGAGCAAATGCTGCCATCTCTCTATATTGAGCCAGCTCAAGTTTTATTGAGCCTGCAACTTTTTTCATAGCTTTAATCTGTGCCGATGATCCGACCCTTGATACAGATAAACCAACGTTCACTGCAGGTCTAATGCCTTGGTTAAATAACTCAGTCTCTAGGAAAATTTGACCATCAGTAATTGAGATTACATTTGTTGGAATATAAGCCGATACGTCCCCTGCTTGAGTTTCAATTACCGGGAGTGCTGTTAAAGATCCACCTCCATTAGCATCATTTAGTTTTGCTGCTCTTTCCAATAATCTGCTATGTAAATAGAATACATCGCCTGGATAAGCCTCTCGTCCAGGAGGTCTTCTTAGTAATAGAGACATTTGTCTATAAGCAACAGCTTGTTTTGATAAATCGTCATAAATTATAAGCGCATGCATACCATTATCTCTAAAGTATTCACCCATTGTGCAACCGGTGTAGGGTGCTAGGAATTGTAATGGCGCTGCATCAGATGCTGTTGCTGATACAATGGTTGTATAATCCATTGCTCCGGCATCCTCTAATGTTTTTAAAATTTGTGCTACTGTTGATCTTTTTTGACCAATTGCTACATAAATACAATAAAGCTTCTTACTTTCATCATCAGACTCGTTTATTTTTTTTTGATTTATAATCGTATCTATTGCAACTGCAGTTTTTCCTGTTTGTCTATCTCCGATAATTAATTCCCTTTGTCCTCTTCCTATGGGTATTAAGCTGTCAATTGCTTTTAGTCCAGTTTGCATTGGTTCATTCACAGATTGTCTTGGAATTATTCCTGGAGCTTTTACTTCAACTCTTTTTCTTTCTAAACTCTTATCTAATGCTCCCTTTCCATCTATTGGATTTCCTAATCCGTCTACAACTCTTCCAAGCAGTTGCTTTCCAACTGGAACATCCACAATTGCTCCTGTTCTTTTTACAGTATCGCCTTCTTTTATAGCTCTGTCGTCACCAAAAATTACAACACCCACGTTATCATTTTCTAAATTTAAAGCCATTCCTTTAGATCCGTCAGAGAATTCCACCATCTCACCGGCCTGAACATTATCCAAACCATATATTCTGGCAATACCATCTCCTACTGAAAGAACTTGCCCAACTTCTGAAACTTCAGTTTTATCTCCAAATTTCTTTATTTGTTCTTTTAATATTTTTGTTACTTCTGAAGGATTTATTTCCATTTATGCCTCTATCATTTTCTTTTCTATTTGTTGTAATTTATTTTTTATGGAAGTATCAATCATAGTGCTTCCAACTTTTATTATTAAACCTCCAATTAAACTTGAATCATGCTTGTAGCTTAATTTTAAATTTGAACCAAAATTGCTAGCTAGTTCATCTTTAATTTTATTTATTTCACCTTCATTCAAATTTTTAGCTGCTGACAATTCTGCTTGGATTTCACCTCTGGAATTTGAACAAATAACAATAAAATCTTTTAGTATTTTTTCAACATAGAATAATCTTCTTTTCGAAACTATAAAACTTAAAAAATTTTTTAATAATTCATTAAATTTAAATTGATCTGAAATTATCTCAATAACTTTTAATTGATCTTCTATTTTATTTGTTGGGTCTTTAATAAAATCTTTAAAATCTGAACTTTTGCTAATTAATTCAAGTATTGCTAAGATTTGATTCTCTACATCAATAATAGAATTATTCTCAAAAGCCAATTCGAATAAGGCTTGCGAATAACTATTGCTAGTTGAAAAAGAAGTTTTATTATCGCTCAATATTTGCTCGCTATTTGAAGATGTTTAAAAATTTCGCTTAGATAACATACCAACAATCGGTCTTCAAGGCTCAGTTTGCAAAAAATACCCTAATTTAGTGCGCTAATTGAAGCTTATAGGGTCAACATCAACTGTTAGTTTTATTCCTGAGGGCAATTTATATTTATCTAGTATTTCTCTAAGATTTTTTTGAATTTTTGAATTTTTTTTTGACCTGATCAAAATTCTTTGTCTAAATTTTCTTTTAATTTTATAAACAGGCGATTCCACAGGTCCTAGAACTCTATCATTAATTGAGCCCAATAAATATTCTTTTAATTTAAATGACTCATTTTCTAATTTTTTTTCATTTAAAGAAGTCAATATTAAAGAAATGAATCTTTCGAAAGGTGGAAGATTGTTTTTTTTTCTTAATTCTAATTCTCTATTCAAAAAAACAAATGGGTCTTCATTTGTCATTTGATTTATAACTTCTGATTTTAAATCATATGTTTGAAAATAAACTGTAGCTGGTTTACCCGTTCTTCCTGCTCTTCCGGATAACTGATGATAAAGTTGTAAATTTTTTTCTGCACTTCTTAAATCGTGCCCTTGAGAAGATAAATCAATGTCTAAAATAACTATACAATTTAAATTTGGAAAATGAAAACCTTTAGAAATTAATTGTGTTCCAATTAAAATATTAATCTCACCTGTTATAATTTTGTCTAATATATTTTTAGAAGATGCTTTATTCATTGTGTCACTTGAAAAAATAGATATTTTTTCATTTGGAAATAATAATTTTACTTCCTCTGAAACTTTTTCTACTCCCAGACCACTAAATACAAAATCACATAATTTTTCTTTTTCACATTTTCTATTTAATGATGATTTATATCCACAATAATGACAGAGAAGATTTTTTTTATGTTTGTGATAAACAAGATTAATTGAACAATAAGGGCATGAAAAAACTTTTAAGCAATTTTTACATAAAACATATGGAGCAAAACCTCTTCTATTAATAAAAAAAAGAATTTGATTTCCTAGCTTTAAATGTTCTTTTACTTTATTAACTGTTTGAGAAGATATCCAGGATTGTTTGGGTAGTTTATATTTTTTCAAATCAATTATTTGATGTGAAGGCAAATTTGCCTCTTTATACCTATTAATTAATCTTGAAAAAGAATATTTATTATTTTTTATGTTTGCATAAGTTTCTACTGAAGGAACAGCTGTAACTAAATTTATGGGTACATTTTCAAAATTGGCCCTGGCTATAGCCATATCTCTGGCATTATAAATTACACCTTCATCTTGTTTATAAGACTGATCGTGTTCTTCATCAACGATTAAGACTCCAAGTTTATTAAAAGGAAGGAACAAAGAAGATCTTGCACCAATTACTACTTTTATTTTTCCAGTTGCAAGTCCACTCCAAATAATTTTTTTTCTTTTAGGAGTTATGCCAGAATGCCATACTGCTGCGTCAAATCCAAAAAAATCGTTGAATTTTTTTTCAAATTCTCCAGTTAAACCTATTTCTGGAAGCAATATTAATGCCTGAAAACCTTTCTTTAATTTTTCTTCTACAGCCTTAAAATATACAATAGTTTTTCCAGATCCTGTTGTTCCCTGAAGTAAATGTACTCTGAAATCTTTTGAATTTTCTAATACTTTTTTTAAAACTTTGTTCTGTTCAATAGAAAGTTCAAAATGATTTATTTTATTTAGTTTATCGTACTTTTCATATTCTTTATTATCTAAAGGACTTATGGCCTCTCCACTTAGAAGGTGAAGTTTCAAACACATGCCTTTTGGAACTAAATTATATTCAGAAAACCAATTTAAAAATTTTATCGTTTCATTTTTTAGGGGTTCAATATTTATTTTTTTAAGAATTTTTTTGATCTTAAAATTTTTATTTTTTGATTTTTCAAATTCATCCCAGACTACTCCCGTAACTATTGATTTACCAAAGGAAACTTTTACATAATCTCCAATCTGAAGTTTAATATCACTTTCATATGTGAAAGGATGGTTAAAGATATTTGGAATCAATACTGGATACTTCATAAATTATATTATGAAATTATATTA
>CAJXDV010000048.1 GCA_913052435.1 uncultured Pelagibacteraceae bacterium | reverse complement strand
CCCATCAAACTCGATATTTTGCCTCTACCAAATAGTAAGACAACCAAAATGACTACGACTGCAATCTGCCAAAATCCTATGCTCATTAATTATTTATATCCTTAATATTTGTTTTTTAAAAGCAACTTTTTACTCAGTATTCTCATTTTTAAGAGTGTCACTTAACATTTCATCTATATCTGAATAGATATTTTCCTTTTTCTCTTCTTCTTTCTCCTTATAAAATTTACCTGTACCAAATATTGAAGCATCAAGACTAGATGTATCTATTAAACCAGCCGTACCAAGTTCATCAACGGTAGGTAAATCTGATAATTTTTGAAGATTGAAATGACTTAAAAAATCATCAGTACTTCCATATTGTATTGGTTTCCCAGGTGTATCTTTTCTTCCTTGAGGCATAACCCAATTTAATTCCATTAATATCTCAAGAGTATTAGTTCCAAAAGCAACGCCTCTGATTTCTTCAATTTCTGCTCTTGTAACAGGTTGATGATATACTATGATTGCCAAAGTTTCTATGGCAGCTTTTGATAATTTTTTTTCACGTGTCTTTTGTTGTGACATTAATGAGGATAAATTTGCCGAAGTTCTAAAAGACCATTTTTTTGAAATACAAACTAAATTAATTCCTCTATTAGAATAATAATTTTTTAAATTTTCAAGAACTTTTAAAACATCAACTTTTTTTGAAATTTTTGATTCGATTGTTTCTACTGATAAAGGTTCAGCGGCAGCAAAAATTATAGCTTCTATTTCTCTTTCAATTTCAGAAATTTTTCTCGGAAAATTTAATACATTATTTTTTTTTAATTTATTCATTAATTTTCTTTTATAAATATTTCATCAAATAGATTTTTTTGTTTAATAGATACATTTCCTTCTCTAGTCAATTCTAAAGCAGCAGAAAATATCCCTGCACTACCTGTTTTTTTTAGATTTGATGATGAATAATGCTTTGGTATTAGGTCTGAAATTTTTTTCCAATCATTTAATTTACCAAAAAATTCTTTAATCGTTTTTATTCCATCTTCTGTTGTAAAAACAGGTAATTTAGGAATATTCATTCTTTGAAAATCCTTTGTCATAACAATATTTGCATATGTTTTTAAAATTTCAAATATTGTTAAAGAATATTTTGAATCGTAAATAGCTTTTATATTACTCTTTGATCCTCTCATAAAAACATCTTTACCCAATCTTTTTCTACCTAACATTTGTGAAGAAAGTAACCTTATTAATTCAAGTTTTTTTAATTGTAATTTTAGTTTTTCAGCAACTTCCATAGCTTTAAATTCTTCTTCTTCAGTTTCGGGTAATAATAATTTTGATTTTAAATAAGTAAGCCATGTTGCCATTACCAAGTATTCTGATGCCAATTCTAAATTAACATCTTTATCTTCAGTTATATATACGTAGAATTGATCAGCAAGTTTTGTAATTGAAATTTTTTCAAGATCGACTTTTTGTGATTTAGCTAAATCCAATAAAACTTCTAAAGATCCAGAATAATTATTAAGATCAACATTAAATTCTAGAGAATCGTTTGAATTCATAATTAATTCTAACTTATTATATTAATAAATTGCGATGTTTTTTTTGATATAAATTTATCAATTTTTGGTGAATTCTTTGCAACTATTATCATTTCTTTAAATTTTCCATTACAATGAAGAGCCAAATTACAACCTGCATCAAAAGATTTTCTAGTATTTTCTTCAATTGAATATTTCAATGCTTTCATAGAAAGATCATCAGTAATTATTATGTTTTTAAATTTAATTTTTTTCCTAATTAATTTTATGATCTTTCTAGAGTGAGTAACTGTATTATTTTTATCCAATTTTTTAAATAAAAGATGTCCAGTCATAGCAAAAATTGATTTTTTATTCATGAAAGTTTGAAAATCATTTTTAATTAAATATTTTAAATTATTATTTATAATTGGTATTTTTTTGTGACTATCAACTTTTGCAAGACCATGACCTGGAATATGCTTGATTATAGTGGCAATTTTATTTTTATGAAAAGTACTAATGCAAATATCTCCAATTTTTGACACTACTTTTTCATTATTAGAATAAGATCTGTCAGCATTAATATTATGTGCAGAATTTCTTCTTAAATCTAAAACAGGAATTGTGTTTATATTAATTCCCAACAATTTTAGAAGATAAGAAATCTGTTTTACATAAACATTGAAATAAATTTTATATTTTTTTGGATTTTTAATAAACATATCACCAAAATATTTAGCAGTAAAAATTGAACTATCGATAAAATTTTTTAACCTTGATACTCTACCGCCTTCTTCATCAATTAAAATTGGATAATTATTATTTTTAAATAAAGTTCTAATAGACTTTGTTAGTTTTTGAGTTTGTTTAATTGTTTTAATATTTCTAGAAAATAAAATAATTCCCCAAGGACGATATTTTTTAAGAAATTTTTTTTCTTTATTTAGAAGTTTAAGTCCTTTAATTCCACAAATAAACGATCTGTAATTTAGACTAATCATTATCCGGATATAACAGTTCCCAAAAAGAGTATTTTTTAGTTTTTTTATCTTTATTATATTCCACGTTCTCAATAATATTTTCTGTATTATTTTTTAATAAAATTAAATCCTTTTCAATATTTTTAATATTTTTATCTAACAGATTTAATGATCTATAATTTTTTTTATTATTTTCGTCTGAAAAATAATATCTTAATGTAAAAAAAAGAAAAAAAAAGATAACCATTATAAAGAATAAATATTTTAATTCTTTAATCATTACATTTTTTCAGGAGTTTCAACTCCTAAAATATTCATTCCACTTTTAATTACATTGGAAATAATTTTTAGAAATACAATTTTATCATCTTTAATTTTATTATTTTTTTCTATAAATCTTTTGGAAGGATCATTTTTACCCATGTTCCAATACGAATGAAACTCAGAAGATAATTCATAAAGATAAACAGGTATTCTATGTGGTTCTAATTTTTCTGTTGCAATTTCAATACACTTTGGCCATTCAGTAATTTTTTTTAAAATTATTATTTCTTCATTTGAATATTTAAAATCATAGTTTGAAATAATAATATCATCATTAATATTTTGTTTAATATTCCTAAATACAGATGAAATTCTAGCATAACAATATTGAACATAATATAATGGATTGTCTTTAGATTTTTCTTTTACTTTAGAAAAGTCAAAATCTAATTCTGCATCATTACTTCTATTAAGCATAATAAATCTGGTAGCATCTTTTCCTACTTCATTTATTAGATCTTCTACAGTTATATAATCACCTTTCCTTTTTGACATTTTAAAAGGCTTGCCATCTTTTATTAATTTAACAAGCTGACTCACTTTGCAAGTTAATTTATTTTTTTCACCTGATAATGCTTCAACAGCAGATGTAATTCTTTTTATATAACCTGCATGATCAGCCCCCAATATGTTGATAAGCATATCGTATTTTCTATTTAGTTTGTTATAATGATACGCAACATCACTGGCAAAATAAGTCCAAGATTTATCATATTTTTGCAAAGATCTGTCCTTATCATCACCAAAATCAGTAGATTTAAATAAGAGTTGTTCTCTCTCAATCCAATTAGACTTATCTTCTCCTTCAGGAGCATTTATTTTTCCAGTATAAACGAATTTATCATTTTGAAGTTTTTTAATTACATTTTCTACTTCATTATTTTGAACTATTTCGCTTTCAGTTGCAAAATTATCATGAACAATACCAAGATTATTTAAATTAATTTTAATTAATTTAATAGATTCTTTAACAGATAAGTTTGTTAGATTTTTAGAAATTTCATCAAAATTATTAAATTTTAAATCAGAATTTTGATCAATAATATTTTTTGCAATTTGTTTTAAATAATCTCCAGGATATAAATCGGGATTATCTATTGGAAATTTTTCTTTATATAATATTTCACGTGCTCTAAGAAATACAGATTTTGTAAAGTGTAAAATTTGATTACCATAGTCATTTACATAATATTCTTTAGTTACTTTTTGGTTATTAAATTTCAAAAGGTTTGAAATAACATCACCTAAAATTGCACCTCTAGAATGACCTACGTGTAATGGTCCAGTGGGATTAGCAGATACAAATTCTACCAAATAAGTTTTTTGATTCTTTGTTTTTTGTGAACCATATTCCTTATCATTTATAATTTCATGCAATAAAAAATTCCAAAAGTCTTTATTTAATTTTAGATTTATAAATCCAGGTTTTTCTATTGTTATTTTTTCAATATATTTATCATTTTCTTTAATAAGTGATGATAAAGTTTCGGCTATTTCTATTGGTGATTTATTATTTGGTTTTGATAAAACCATTGCTACATTTGTTGAAATATCACAATTAAATTTTGGTGGAGGAATATCTACATTAATTGAATTTAAATTTTCGGGCAAATAAATTAGACCTTCCTTATTTGCAGTTTTTAAGATATCAATAATTTTGTCTATATAAAATTTAAAAATATTCATTTATTGGTGTTATATAAATTTATTGCAAATCTATCAGTCATTCCAGAAATATAATCAGAAATTGCTCTAAATTTGTTTTCATTAAGATTTGATTTTTTAATAAATTTTCTTGGGTTATTTTTTATAATTTTAAATATTTTTTTAATTATATTTTTACCATTATTGTTTTTATTTAAAACATTTTTATTATTGTACATTTTATCTTTTAAAAATAATTTAATTTGATTTTCAATAAATTTAAATTTAGTTGAAAATTCCACAATCTTTTTTTTTCTGCTATATATATTTGAAATATTATTGATATTTTCAACTTTTATATTGTAAATAGTTTTCTTGATAACATCTTGTACCATTAAGTTTATAGAATCTCTTATTATCTGATATACTATAATTTCTTTATTATTATTTTTAATATTTCTTTTGTAAGAATTATAAATTTCTTTAAAAAAATCTATTTCTGTTAACTCTCTTAATGTGAAAAGTTTAGCTTTAATACCATCTTGAATGTCATGATTATTATAAGCTATATCATCAGAAATTGATGCTATTTGAGCTTCTAATGAAGCGTTTTTATCTAATTTAAGTTTATTTTTTAAATTTTTAATACCAATAATAGTTTGAAGTTTTTTTTTTTCATAAAAAGGACCATTATGTTTTAACAATCCATCCAAAGTTTCTAATGTAAGATTTAAACCTTTAAATTTTAAATATTTATTTTCTATAAACATAACAATTCTTAAAGTTTGTAAATTATGATCAAAACCACCATGATCATTCATACATTCATTTAAAGCTTCTTCACCAGTATGGCCAAATGGGGTATGGCCTAAATCATGAGATAAACTTAATGTTTCTGCTAAGTCATCGTTTAATTTAAAATATCTTGAAATTGTTCTTGCTAATTGCGCTACCTCAATAGAATGTGTAATTCTTGTTCTATAATGATCTCCCTCCGTATTTACGAACACTTGAGTCTTGTGTTTTAGTCTTCTAAACGAAGCTGAATGAATAATTCTATCTCTGTCTCTTTGAAATTGTGTTCGAAACTTATTTGGTTTTTCATAATATAATCTCCCGCTTGATTTAAATAAACCTAATTTTGAGTAATTTTTCATGCTTTAAAAATGGTAAATTATTATTATATTAGTAATAACAGTGTTGAATAATGATTAAAGAAATTAAATTTACCGATAAAGCATTAAAACAAATCAATCACCTGCTTTCTACAAAAGATAAAGGTTCTTTTTTTAGAATCGCTATTAAAGGCGGTGGTTGCTCTGGTTTTCAGTATGATTTTTCTATTGATAAATCAGCACAAGAGGATGATTTAAGACATGAAAACATACTTATTGATAAAACATCCGTTGATTTATTAAAAGGTTCAGAAGTAGATTACGTAAATGAATTAATAGGAGATTCTTTTAAAATTACAAATCCACAAAGCAAGTCTTCTTGTGGATGTGGCGTTTCTTTTTCTCTCTAATGAAAATCAGTTCATGGAATGTTAATTCCGTAAGAGCTAGGATAGAAAATATCAAAGAATATATTATAAAATTCTGTCCTGATATATTAATGATGCAGGAAATTAAAACTCAAGATGAAACGTATCCATATGATGAGTTAAAATCTTTAAAATACGAAAGTTACGTATTTGGTCAGAAAAGCTACAATGGAGTTGCAATAATTTCAAAAAAAAAACTTCTAAATATTAAAAATGATATTTTTAAAGATAAATTAAAACAATCGAGAATAATTACTGCTGATGTTAAGCATAAAAATAAAAATATCCAAATTATTAATATCTATACACCAAATGGCAATCCAGTAGATACAGACAAATATTCATACAAAATATATTGGTTAGATAGCTTAATTAAAAAATTAAAAAAACTTTTATGTGAAAATGAAAATATAATTGTCGGTGGAGATTTTAATATTATTCCTGCGACTGAAGACGTTCATAATCCAAAAAACTATGAAAATGATGCTTTATTTAGATTGGAAATAAGAAAAAGATTAAGAAAAATTATAAATTTAGGATTTATTGATGTTTATAGACATATTTATCCAGAAAAAGAAGGATATACATTTTGGGACTATACAAGTGGTGCTTGGCAAAAAAACAAAGGAATGAGAATTGATCATTTTTTAGTATCAAATTCATTAATTAATATCATAAAGGATGTTAAAATTAATAAATATCCCAGAGGAAGAACAAAACCTTCAGATCATACTCCTATTGAAATTGAATTAACTTAAAGATTTAATTTTATTAACCAATTCTTCGTTTATATTTCTTGGACCTTTGTCTAGTCTATTTTTATGTCTTCTTTCACCTGGAAGTCTAACACCTTTCATTGATTTCATTTTATCAAAAAATTCAGATGAATGTTTCTCCCAATCATTTCCAGACAATTTATCAGGTGATATAGCTAGAATAAATTCTCCTCCACTAGGAGGTCCACCATCATTATTATCTTTAGCGGCTGTTTCATAGCTAAAGTTGTCACCAACTAATGCTCCAGCTAGAAGTTCAACCATCATGGCAATTCCTGAACCTTTGTATCCACCAAAAGGTAATAATACTCCACCATCAACTATTTCTGCTGGATCAGTAGTTTCTTTTCCATCTTTAGTTAAACCTGTTCCTAATGGAACTTT
>CAJXDV010000047.1 GCA_913052435.1 uncultured Pelagibacteraceae bacterium | reverse complement strand
AAGTAAAAATATTTTTTTCCCCTAAAATGACTTGATTTTTAACAACCAATGAATCCTAAAATAGAATTAAGAAATTGATAAAACTCCTCTAAATTCTTAGTTAATATTTATTGTATGAATATCTAAGTTAAGGTCTTTATCCCATTTAAATAATTGAATGTAACTAGAGTTATCCATAAGAAGATTTTCTGGAGATTTAGCATCAATTGGAATTTGAAATGACGAACTAGGACAGCTTAATAATTCCTGATTTTCTACATTTTTACTGAATTTACAATGTACGTGACCAAAAACAATTTTTGAAATATTTTGGTATTCTTTAGTAAATTGAAGAAATTCATTACCATTTTTACATTTAATATCATCAAATAGTTGACTACCAATATTTATTGGGGGATGATGCATAAAAATGATTGTGGTTTTGTTCAAATCCTTGCTTAACTCATCTTTTAACCACTTCATTGTTTCAATACTAATTTCTCCTTCAACCATATTTTCTACTGCCGTATCTAAACAAATTATTCTAATCGGATGATTATTTAGTGAAAAGTTTATATAACCATTAGAATCAATTAAACTTTTATCGGAAATGAATTTGCGCAATTGATCCCGCACATCATGATTGCCCATCATAAGGTAGTATGGTTTTTGAAGAAGATTAGTTATATTAATAAAATTTTCATAATATTGTGGCTTGTCATGAATTAAATCACCTGAAATAATATAAAGATCTGGTTGGGGGTTTAAATTATTACAAAAATTAACTGCTTTTTTAAACTGTTCAGCAGTATTTATTTGATTAAATAATTTATCAAAATCATCAGTAAAATGAATATCGCTTAATTGACAAATAAAAAAATTATTATTCAAAAAATTTCCCTATCTTAACTTTATTAATTCTTTTGCAATGTCAAAATTTTTTTTATAATATCTTTCATATCTAAGAGATAGCTCAAAGTTTAAAATAATATTTGAAGGAAATTGAATATCAGAAAAAATTTTTTTGAAAGGAATGTCCCCCCATCCCAACGGTAAATGAATATCACCTTGACCGTAAGTTACGTCTTCTGAATGAATGTATGTATCCATAACTTTAAGCTTGCCAAAAGAATCATGTAAATGAAGGTGTTTTGTTAGTGGAGCAAGTGATTTTATTTCTTCAATATAGTTAACATTATTCAGGGAACAATTGATATAAGCATGACTAAAATCAATAGTTACCTTTGCATTAGAGTGTGAAAGCAATGAAATTTGTTCAGCTATTTCACTTGGTAGGGGCGCATAATCTTTTTGTGTAAATGGAAATAAATTTTCAACAGCAAGAATAACATTGTGTGCCTTTGCATATTCTGCCATTTCATAATACGTCTCTAGTTGCTTTGCTAAAAGTTTATTGTAAATATTTTTATTTTCGTAATTTTTTTTACTTGTGTAACCAAAATGAGTGACGAGTATCAAGCTGTTTATGGCCTCACTGATTTCTATATCTCTTTTTAAAACTTCTTTATGATCATTTAAATATTCATCATCCATTAAATTGACAGATATTGATCCATGTAGGGAGCGATTTAAATTAGAGATCTTAAGTGTTTGTTGCAAAAATATTAATTCATCTTGTACAATTTGTTTGCCACAAATTATATCTAGCTCATAAAGTGGTATCTCCACGCTTTCGGCACCAATATTTTCAAAATAAATTAGTTGTTTTTCAAAATCACTTATTCGCGCATTTCTAGGCTTTAGAGAGAATCCTATCATCATAATTTATTACTTAACAATTTATTGTGCATATTTATTAATAAAAACAAAGAATTATAATAAAAATTTTTGATAAATAAAAAAGGTAATAAATTATTGTAATAATAAATATTTAAAATACATGAATTTTATACTTACATATTAAAATAAATTGAAAACTTTAATTTAAATATATTTTTATAAATTGATTTAGCCACCTTTACATCATAGTCAATATTTAGCAAAATATTTTCTCTATAGGTGACCATTTTCATCTAGTTGTTGACATTTAATGTTAAATAAATGTTTATTTTTGTTGATAAGTAAAAAGTTTTACTAGTAAATTACATTGTTTAGGTTTTAGAATTAAACTTAAATTTACGGTTAAAATCATAGGAGGAATTATGAAAAAAAATATATTTAAGTTTTTTATTTTTTTTGCTGTTTTATTTTCTTTTGGGGGTTTCTCAGCTAAATCAGTTGAGTTGGATTTTTACTTTCCAGTTGCAATCGGAGGTACGGCAGCAGTAACAATTGAAAAATTAACACAATCTTATATGGAGCTAAATCCTGGAGCAAATATCAATGCAATTTATGCTGGCTCTTATAGCGACACTACTACTAAAGCATTAACAGCGGCAAGAGGGGGTAAACCTCCTCAACTAGCAGTGATGCTGTCAACTGATATGTATAAATTTGTTGATGAAGATTTGGTTATGTCGTGGGATAATTTAGTTAGTGCAGAAGATAAAGAATCATGGATAGGTGGTTTCTTTCCAGCATTCATGTTGAATAGTCAAATTGATGGAGTTACTTATGGTATACCTTTCCAAAGATCAACACCTGTACTTTATTACAATAAGGAAGCTTTTAAAGAAGTTGGTCTTGATGCTAACACTCCTCCAAAGAATTGGGAAGAACAAGTTGAGTTTGCAAAAAAATTGACTAAAAAAGATGCTGATGGTAACGTAACACGCTATGGTATAAGAATTCCATCCCAAGGTTTTCCTTATTGGTTATTTAGTGGATTGGCATATCAAAATGGTGCAAAAATTACTAATGGTCTTGGGACTGAAACTTATTTAGATACCCCTGAGATGATAGAAGCTCTTCAATATTTGATGGATCTAAGTATGGTGCATGGAGCAATGCGCCCTGACGTAATTGGTTGGGGGCCAACTCCAAAAGCTTTCTTTGAAGGTCAAACTGCGATGATGTGGACTACAACTGGTAACTTAACAAATGTAAGAAAAAATGCTCCATTTGATTTTGGTGTAGCAATGCTTCCTGCAAATAAAAGTTACGGTGCACCAACCGGTGGCGGAAATTTTTACATCTTTAAAGGCATATCTGAAGAAGAACAAAAAGAAGCCGTAAATTTTGTAAAATGGATAACTTCGGCTGATCAAGCAGCAATTTGGTGTATGGCAACAGGTTATGTAGCTCCACGTTTTGATGCTTGGGAAACTGATGCAATGAAAAGTTATGCAGCTGACTTCCCTCCTGCTTTAGTTGCAAAGGAACAATTGCAATATGCTGGTGCAGAATTTTCAACATATGAAAATCCTAGAGTTACAAAAATATTCAACAATGCTCTTGAAGGAGCGGTAGCTGGAAAAACATCAGCAGAGGAAGCTTTAAGTCAAGCTCAAGTAGAAATTGATAAGATACTGAAAGATTACAGATAATCTTTTCATATAACGGCGCTTTTAAATTTTAATCAGCGCCGTTATTTATTATTATTCTCTATATGAATAAAAAACTTAATTTAATTTATGTGACCTTACTATTAACCCCCGGGTTTATACTTTTGATTAGTTTCACGCATATTCCTGCTGTAAAAACAATCATATTTAGTTTTTTTTCAACACCTCGTGGAAAACGGCCTACTAAATTTGTTGGCCTTGAAAATTATGACACATTAATCAATGATCCTGTTTTCTGGAAAGTTATTTCTAATAATCTTTGGTACGCGTTTGGAACAATACCATCTTCAATTATTTTATCTTTGATTATGGCTTTATGGGTAAATAGCAAAATAATAGGAAGACCTTTTTTGCGTTTCTCGTTTTTTATGCCAACAATTTTACCTTTAATAGCAGTTGGTAACATTTGGTTATTTTTTTACACACCTGGTTTTGGATTAATTGATCAAATTAGAAGTTTTTTTAATTTACCAAATTTGAATCTTCTTGGATCTGAAGATACTGCTTTATGGGCTGTGATGATTGTTTCTATATGGAAAGAAGCAGGTTTTTTTATGATATTTTATTTAGCAGGACTACAAGCTATTCCTCCATCATTGCGGGAGGCGGCTATGATTGAAGGAGCTAGTAATTGGTATATATTTAGAAAAATTACTTTTCCACTGCTAATGCCAACAACACTTTTTATTTCGGTTAACGCTGTTATTAATTCTTTTCGTTTAGTTGATCATATTGTTATAATGACTGAAGGTGGTCCAGATAATGCAAGCAATTTATTATTATATTATATTTATGAAGTTGCATTTTATTTTTGGGATACAGCCTATGGTTCGACATTAACTGTTGTCTTAATTTTTTTACTATCTTTGTTAGCCATCGGACAATTTTTTTTTCTTGATAGAAAGGTTCATTATCAATGAAATTTCTATCCAAAATATATTCTGATTATTTAAATTTTATTGGGGCTTGGTTGTTAGCTTTATTGTGGATCATACCTTTAGCTTTCGCTATCTGGACTGCTATTCACCCTTCAGAATTTGAAGCAAACTTTGATCTAACTGCCCCATTAACTACTTACAACTTTATTGATGCTTGGTCCCAAGCACCTTTTGCAAGATATTTATTTAATACTGTTATTCTTGTAACTCTCATTCTGTTATGTCAATTTTTCTTTTGTACACTTGCTGCTTTTGCTTTTGCTCGTTTTGAATTTCCCTTTAAAAATTTATTATTTTCTTTGGTACTTTTACAACTACTGATTATGCCAGATATTCTATTGGTTGAAAATTATAAAACAATGCGTTTACTGGGATTGGTTGATACAATTTTAGCAATAGGACTCCCATATATGGCATCAGGTTTTGGTATTTTTTTATTACGGCAAACCTTTAAAACTGTTCCTAGAGAATTAGATGATGCCGCTAGAATTGATGGCGCAGGTATTTTAAGAATAATTTGGAGTGTCTATGTGCCTCTTTCTATACCAACATTTGTTGCTTATGGATTGGTATCAGTAAGTCACCATTGGAATAATTTTTTATGGCCTTTAATTATTACTAATTCAGTTGAAACACGACCATTAACAGTTGGGTTAAGTATTTTTTCTATGGCTGATGCTGGTATTCAATGGTCAACTATTAATGCAGCAACAATAATGACCTCAGCACCATTATTTATTGGTTTCTTGATTTTTCAAAAACAATTTGTGCAAAGCTTTATGACTGCAGGAATTAAATAGTTCATAATATTTGATTTTTTACAACCAATGAATCGAAATAAAATGAAAAAGGAAGTATATTTAATTCGTCACGCACAATCTGAAGCGAATGCATCACTTGATCTCGATTATCAGACTTTTTATTATGATCCGCACATTACGAATTTAGGAAAGCAGCAAGCTGCCAGAGCCAAAAAGATATTGGATAAAATTGATTTTGATTTAATTGTTTGCTCACCTTTAACGAGAGCCTTGCAAACGTTTGAATATATGTTTCCAAGACCAATTCAAAACACGGTCGTCCTGTCTTTTATTCGTGAATATTTAAATGACTCTTCTGACGTAGGAAGACAACCAGATGTGCTTAAGAAAGAATTTGCAAATTTTGATTTTTCTGGATTGCGAAAATTTTGGTGGAATAATGATGTTCCCATTGACGAGAAAGAAATAAATTATGAATCGATACAAGATCTGAATGCGCGTGTAAAAAAATTCAAAAAATGGATTGATGGAAGAGATGAAGAAAAAATTGCGGTTATCAGTCACGGCACTTTCATATCAAGAATAACACAGTATTTTCCAAATAACTGTGAATTTCAAATCTGGTGCCCAGATCAAACGGAAAAAATAGTTAATTAAATTTATTTTTAATTTTTCTTGGAAAATAATTATTCTTGATACCTTCTGGTTGAAACGTACAACGATAATGAACCTAAAAAGGGATAGATAAGTAAGGCTACAATAGGGATGTTTCCTTTGCCGCTTAATAAAATAAATAAACCAGTAAAAAATATCAGAAAAAAACCTATGCCTGATCCAAGCAAGAGTCTCTGAGCCCCCGATCTCACTGATATGCGGGCTAAATATAAAATTATGCCTATCATAATTGATCCCGCGCCCATCAGATATCTAAGGGTTATACCAACCTCCAGTGCTTCTGGATTTGAAATAACACTTGGAAATATCGTAACTGTCATTTTCTTGGCAAAGATTATGAATGACAAACCCATCAGCATCATAACTATCCCGTTAAGGGCCAGTATAGCTCTAGAACTGTGTAACATTTTTTTTTTAGAGAAATATAACATTTTTTTCATTTTTTTGATATAGATCAATTTTTACAATGGAAAGGGTGGAATTATGGAAAAAGAAATGATCGCACTGTTAAAATTTAAATCGGGAGATGGAATGTTTGAAAAATTCATGGGATGGATGCAATCTGATGAAGGAATGGGCGTAAGAAAAAGTGTTGCTCATGTTGAAAAAACAGTTCCCGCAATAGCACCAGATAAAAGTTATGTTATGTTTAAAATCTCCGTGCATAACGAAGAAGGTTTGAAAGAATTTGCTGCAGGTAATAATCCGATAGCAAAATCCATTTTTGATGAATGTGTTGAAAGTGTTCAAGTGTGGGAATTAAGTCCGATTGAAGTGTAAGCATCTAAAACAATGCGGGAGCTTTATCTCCCGCTACTATCCTTAAAAAAATAAATTAATTCTTAGTCGATTTTATTCAAATTTATCCGAATAGTACCAGGGAACAACGATAACTAAAACAACATAAATAGAGAAATAAAGAGCCATTATTGGCAAGACTGTAGAAAAACCGACTTCAGCGATTGGACCGAATATTGAGGCATAAATTATAAACACAATGTTTGAACCTACGACCCAGTAACCACCGATTTTTTTAAGGTTGTATAAAAGATATATCCCGTAAATCACTCCAATCATAATGATTAGAAACACAACCATGTCTGATGAGGTGTGGTTAACGACTATGTCGCTTCCTGGAAAAGTTGTGCCATCTCCAAAAAAACCAGTGACTGTACGATAAATCGTATCTATCGTATCTCCAGCCAGAAAAATGAGCATAATCCAATAAATTAATTTGAATGATCGTTCTTTAAAACCAGTTTCCATAAATATCTCCTTTTATTGATTTTTTATTGTAGAAATAAAGTTGTCTAGGCTTTTGAATGATTCAATTCCACTGTTCCGACTTTTGTGTCCACGGAAGCAAATT
>CAJXDV010000046.1 GCA_913052435.1 uncultured Pelagibacteraceae bacterium | reverse complement strand
GGACAAATAAAATCTGCAACAACAAAATTTCCTTCACTTTTTAATTTTAAAGCTGCTTCAGCCATTCTTTTTGCTTGTCTTTTTCTGCCTTCTTCAGAAAAATCCCAATCATTTGCTGCTTTTCTTACTTCATCTGCATTTAATCTTTTTGCATTTATTAGTGGAGCTAATTCATTTGCCAATGTTGTTTTGCCTGCACCGGGCAATCCCATGATTAAAATAATTTTCATTTTAAATATCCTTCAGCACAAATTATAGGTCCTTCATTTAGTCTTTTTATTAAATCATTTTTCATAAATTCTCTTTTTAAATTTATCAATATTAAGTGCAATATCAAATCAATACCTGGCTTTAGGATTATTGAATAGTTTGGCCATAGTGGTTTTGGCGATAATATTTGATAAAATTATTCAAGAATATGGTCGAAGAATTCAAAAACACCGAGGGCAAAAAAAATAGGGCCGTGCCGATTTCAGCTTAGCTTAAAAGTACGAATTTTCTAGACAGTTATTTCAAAATAAATAAGTATCCCTGAATGAATTTTTCATTGGAAATGGGTCCTCACACTGACCTTGAAACCTTGCCGCCTGTAAAGGATGTTTATATCACTTTGCTACCTGATGGAAATTATAAAGAAAATTCCCATAAAGCTGGAGATCTAGTCAAAAAAGGTTTCAACCCTGTTCCCCATTTTCCAGCACGATCTATTAGTGACGAAAAAGAGCTAAAAGACTACGTTTCAAGATGTAAAGATGTTGGAGTTAAACAGGCATTAGTCATAGGTGGAAGTAGAGACCCAATTGGAAAATTTGATAGTTCTTTTCAAATCCTGGAGACAGGATATTTTGAAGAACTTAAGATAGGAATTGCTGGACATCCAGAGGGGAGTCCTGATATATCCGATTCAAAATTAGAAAAAGCAATGATAGATAAAAAGCCTTACGCTGATTACATAATAACCCAATGGTTATTGGACGCCCAGCCTATTATTGATTTTATTTCTAAGCAAACAGTACCAGTGCATGTTGGAATTACTGGACCCATGAAAATACTAAGCTTAATAAAGTTTGCAAATATTGTCGGGGCAAAAAATTCTATAAACTTTCTTAAATCTAATTTTAGTAAGGCACTAGATTTATTGAAACCTAAAGACCCTAATGATTTAATTGGAAAAGTTAAATCGCATACTGATTATTTCCACATTTATACATTCGGCGGCTTGAAGGAAACAAACAAGTGGTTGAAGGAGAACAACTATGTCTAATGAGTTTGATTATAATAAAGTAAGACACGTAACTTCAGTTGATCAATCTGATAGAAACGTACCTTATAATTTAAGACAAAGCGGTCCAACAAAAGTTGAAATGCTTATTTCAACAAGGGTAAGAAAGTCACCATACTGGCATTTATCTATGCGAGCAGGATGTTGGAGAGCTACAGTTTATAACCGTATTTATCATCCGAGAGGATATGTAAAACCTGAAGATGGCGGTGCTATGGTTGAGTATGATGCAATTGTAAATCATGTAACTATGTGGAACGTTGCTGTTGAAAGACAAATAAGAGTAAAAGGTCCAGATGCAGAAAAATTTACAGACTATGTAATTACAAGAGATGCAACAAAAATCTCACCAATGAGAGCAAGATACGTAATTTTATGTAATGCTTATGGTGGTGTATTGAACGATCCAATTCTTCTAAGAATTTCAAAAGATGAATTTTGGTTTAGTTTATCTGATAGTGACATTGGTCTTTACTTGCAAGGTGTTAATTGTGATGGAAGATTTAATGTTGAAATCGATGAAATTGATGTAAGTCCAGTTCAAATTCAAGGACCTAAATCAAAAGCTTTAATGAAAGACTTATGTGGAGATCAAGTTGATTTTGATAATATGCCTTTTTATGGTTTGGCCGATGTTAAAGTCGGTGGGAGAAGTTGTATAATATCTCAATCAGGTTTCTCTGGCGAAGCGGGTTATGAAATTTATTTAAGAGAGTCTACTTTATATGCTGAGGATATGTGGAATGCTGTTCTTGATGCAGGAAAAAAACATAATTTAATGGTTATTGCTCCTGCACACCATAGAAGAATTCAAGCTGGAATTCTTTCATGGGGTCAAGATATGGATAATCAACATAACCCTTTTCAATGTAACTTAGGTTACCAAGTTTCGCTATCTGGTAAAGGAGAATGGAATAAAAAAGGTGACTACATAGGAAAAAAAGCATTGGAACAAATGAAAGCTGATCTTAAAGCTGGTAAAAAACCATATAAACTTCAATTAGTTGGTTTAGAAATGGGTGGTAAACCAATAGAAGAATATGCGCCTGATTTTTGGCTAATTTCTGGTGAAGGTGGAGGTGAAGCCGTTGGTTTTGTTACTTCTCCTTGGTATCACCCAGAGAAAAAACAAAATATCGCAATGGGATATGTTCCATTTGATGGGACTTTAAATGCCAACGGTTTACCCAAAGGAAATGCAGGAACTAAATATAAAGTTCATCTACCAGAAAAATATTCTGAAACACCTGGTCAACCTGTTGATGCAATTGTGGTGGATATCCCATTTAAAGAATCTTACAACGCAAATACAAGAGAAGTTGTAAATGGATAAAATTCTTTAGGGGGATTTTTTAATTCCCCTAAATAACAAACAATGTTTGCACAATTTTTAGATATCATTTTTAGGTCATTAAAATTAGACAAAAATTTATATAGAGAATCAAAATATTTTGGTGATGCTGCAATTTATTTTGCTGGCTTAATAATGATTCTGGATGGTGTAGCGGGCGCAGTTGCTGCAAACACTATTATAAAAACATCTATAGGAATTTCTGGTCTTACAGCAATATTGACGTGGTTAGTATGGACTATTTTTATTTATGTAATTGGAGTTAAAATTTTTCCAGACAAAGAAATCAAGATACCTTTTAAAAAAGTTTTAATTGCAGTTGGTTATGCGCATGCTCCAGGACTATTAAGATTTTTTGCTGTAACGCCAGATTTAGTTTTATTAATTGTTTTTATTACACAGTTTTGGATTTTTGCTTCTTTAATAATATCTACAAAACAGATTTTAAATTTAAAATCTAATTTTAAAGCTTTTGGAATTATATTTTTATCTTTTTTAATAATTGCTTTTCTATCAATTTCTTTTTTAATGAGTAGAATGAATGCTTTGCCAATAAGCAATATTAGTTAAATTGGAAAAATAGTTTTTGAAATTCTACAAGATTTGCAAAGTTTAAATCCTGTAAGAATTAAATTTTGAGAAACACTTTCATCTTCTTTTTTACATTCCTCACATTTATTATTAAATTCATCTAAATCTTTTTGATTTAAATCTTTTGATGAATTTTCATTAATCATTATCGATAAGCCCCACCTCAGCTATCTTTTGTTTTAACTATACAATTGAGCAATATTTGTTTCAAGCTTTTGAAATACTGTGCTCCAATCACCCATTTTAATCTGTTTTATTATCTCAACACTTGGGTACCAAACGTTACTTTTGCTATCATCAAACCATATCCAATGAGAATTATAATTTAAGAGTAAATAAGATTTAACATTTAATGTACCAGCCAAATGAATTATAGCTGTATCGCATGTAATGACTAAATCTAGTTGTTTTATGATATTTGCTAACTCAAAAAAACTTTTACTTCCTAGATCTGTTATATTTGAATATTTTTTTAATATTTCAATATCATTTTCACTGGCCTCTTGCTGTAATTTATAAAATTGAAAATTTTTTTTTAATAATTTATCAAAATAAGCTAGAGGAATACTTCTTAAATTATCATTAGAAAATGTAGAGCGTCCTGACCATGCCAAGCCTATATTCGGTGTTTTTTTTTGTAAATTAGAGCTTATCGGTTTCAAATTTAGTTCATAAAATTCAATATCATTGAAGTCTTTATAATTAATTACTCTAGGAAGACATGATAATCTTATTTGAAAATCATAAATATCCAAATCTTGTACTTCGTCATTCTCAAACAAATTAATATTCTCATCAAAATCTATGAATAATTCCTTAATTTTTTTTGGAAAAAGTAGATTTATTTTAATTTTATATTTTTTTGAAATATATTTTACAAACCTCGAAAATATTATCATATCTCCATATCCTTGATCTCCCCAAATTAAAACTTTTTTTGGATTGCTAATTAAATCTTCAATTCTTGTAAGTTCTTTTAATTTTAAGAATTTTTTTTCATATTCAGTTTTTGATAAAGGTTTATAAATTTTATACCCTTCTATATTTTTTAACTTTAATTCACATAAACTTATATGCCAAACTATTTTTTCCTTACTTTTAATTTGCGGTTCCTTTTCTAATATTTCATTGAATATTTTTAATGCTTCTTCAGTTTTATTTATTTTCATCAGGAATAAACCATAATTATAAAAACTTTTGGCATTATTTTCTGATATGTTTATGATTTTCTCATAAATTAATTTTGCATTATCAAATTCATTTTTTTCTTCAAAAAGTTTGGCTTCTAAACTTAATAAAAGTTTTTCTTCATCAATATTTCTAGATTTTATTTTTTTTAATATATTGGAAGACTCCTCATATTTTTTTTTAAAGAAATACAGATAAGCGTATCCTGATTGAGCTTCAAAAGTGTCAATATGAGTTTTATCAATTTTTTTTATTAAATTTTCTAATTTAATTGCATCTTCATTATGTATATAAATTTGAATAAGATTATTTATTATTGAAAGTCTATCTGGAGTTAAGTTGAAACTTTCAAGAAAGTCTTTTTCTGCATTTTCAAAATCTTCGTTTTGCAAATATTTTATACCAGACAAAAAAAACTCTTTTGATTTTTGAATTTTTGGATCCATCGAATAATTCTATTTTTATTATTTGATTATATTGATATTTTATAATAATTTGAAATAAACACTAATAAGATAATTACGCAATATTATTTAATGAAAAGTAAAAAAAACATTAACAAAGTATCGATAGTCATGGGAAGTCAGTCGGACTACTCAACAATGCAATACAGTGAAAAAACATTAAAAATTTTAAAAATTAAACACGAAACTAATATTATTTCAGCACACAGAACACCTGAACGTATGTTTAAGTTCGCTAAATCTGCTGAGAAAAACAATATTTCTGTGATAATTGCAGGTGCAGGAGGATCGGCTCACCTACCAGGTATGATTGCGGCACTGACCAGAATACCTGTAATAGGTGTTCCAATTGAAAGTAAAAAGCTAAAAGGTTTGGATAGTCTGTTATCTATTGCTCAAATGCCAAAAGGTATACCTGTGGGAACAGTCGCCATCGGTAAAGATGGCGCTATAAATGCAGGTTTATTTGCTGCTTCAATTATTTCAAATTTTGATAATAAAGTTAAAAATAATTTAAAAAACTGGCGAACAAAACAATCAAAATCAGTAAAAAAAAAACCAAAATAAATGTCTAGGCCAACTCTTGGGATAATTGGCGGAGGTCAACTAGGAAGCTTATTGTCTGATGCTGCAAAAAAAATTCATGTTAAAACTGTCATACTAAGCGATGATATAAATGCACCGGCCAAAAATTTCACAGATAAATTTATTTATGGAAGTTATGGTGATCAAAATGTTATTAGCGAGTTTATTAATCTGGTAGATTTAGTAACATATGAATTTGAAAATATTCCATATGATATTTTAAAGAAAATTGATGAACAAAAAACTGTTTTACCAAAACCCGAGATAAATAAATTAATTCAAAATAGATTAACTGAAAAAGATTTTTTAAATAAAAATGATATTAGAACAACTAGATATGTTTCAATAAAAGATATTGAAGATATTAAGATAAATGAGAAATTAATTCCTGGATTACTAAAAACTTGCACTCTTGGTTATGATGGCAAAGGACAATATAAATTAAATAATCTTAATGATTTAAATAATAATATTGATTTTACCAAAGAATATATTTTAGAAAAATTAATTAATCTTAAAAAAGAGATATCAGTTATTGTTACTAGATTTGGTCATCAAAAATATGAACTTTATGAGCCAATTGAAAATTTTCATGAAGATCAAATTCTAAAATATTCAAAAATACCAGCTGACATTTCAGATGCAATTAATAAAAAATCAAAAGAATGGGCAACTATAATTGCTGAGGAATTAGAATATATTGGAACTTTGTGTGTAGAATTTTTTATAGATAAAAATGACAATCTATATGTAAATGAGGTAGCTCCAAGAGTCCATAATTCTGGACACTTAACAATTAATTCACACAACATTAGTCAATTTGAAAATCATATAAGAGCTGTATGTGGTCTTGAAAAAATTGAAACAAAAAAAATATATAACGCAAAAATGATTAACTTAATTGGTGAAGATATTTCTAATTATAAAGGAAAAAATTTTAAGGATAATGAATTTTTCTTTGATTATCTAAAAGCAGAAATAAAAAATAAAAGAAAAATGGGTCATCTAACAATAATAGAAAAATAATTATTTAGTTTAACTTTTGTTGAATCAATGAAATGCTATTATTGGTTGGTTTGTTAACTTCTTTTGAAATTTCGTAAAAAGCAAGATTGGTTTTTTTGCATTCTTTTAAAAAATCTGAACCTGAAAGTTCTAAATTAAGATATCTATTCACATCTTTTTCATTCAATATTACTGGCTGTCTATGATGGATTTCATTAACATTCTTGCTTGCCTGCTCGGTTATTAAACAAAATTCATTATTTTCATATATTCCAGCCATATAGATAATTTTCTTATCTTCTCTTAAGAAATAATATGGAATTTTGTTTTTTTCTTCTCGTTTCCACTCATAAAAACCATCAGCAACAGCAATACAACGGTAAAGTTTAATTAATTTTTTGAAAGAAATTTTTTCATCAATGGTCTCTAGTCTTGCATTTATAAGGGGCTTGAAATCCTTCTTTTTTGACCAACTTGGTATTATTCCCCATTTTAATTTTTCTAGAGTATTTCCATTTTTATACCTTTTTATAACTGGAAGTTTTTGATATGGGTGAGCATTATAATTCTCAGTATCTTCGATCTGTATAGCTGATTTAACTATTTTATTCGTTTTGGTTGCTGCATTGGTTATCACATATCTTCCACACATAACTTTAATTAGCTGTTGGCTTAATTTTATTTTAGATTATATGTTTTTCAGAATAATGAAATCAATAG